>DAINCG010000044.1:1515-16616 GCA_036732525.1 Pseudomonadota bacterium
GGCGAAGTCGATGTAGCGGCGGCCCTCGACATCCCACAGCTCGGCATTCTCGGCCCGGTCGGCGAAGACCGGCGCGGCGGCAAGCGCCAGGGCCGTCAGGCAACCCGCCGCGAGACGGCGAACAAATCCCGAAGTCGACACGACGCGTCTCCGCTTCATTGCATGGAGAGAATTGCGTGGCCGCCGCTCCGCGCCGGCGACGGCATCGGCTTCGGCGTCGACGGCGCGGGCCGCGCAAGGCGGCCTTCCGATGGCGCGACGGCCTTGGATGGCTGCGGCGCCCGTTCGGCCTGGCGCGCCCGGCGCTCCGCTTCGACGGCCAGTGCAGCCCGCAGGCCCTCCAGGCCCGCCTCGGCGGCGGAAGCGCGCTCGGCGAACACGGCGAGATCGGCCGCCCACTGATCGCGCGCGGCGTGCAGTTCACGCAATCGGCGGCAGAGACGAAACGCCATCAGAATCGCAAGCGTCAGGGCGAACAGCACCGCCAGATCGAGAACGACGATGACTTCCGGCGTGACGTAATCGGCAAGGCGCATGCGCTACTCCTCCGACTCGGCTTCGACCGCAAGCGGCGGCCGCGCCGTCCGTTCGACGCGGATCGCGACCTTTTCCTTCCGCCGGCCCATCCGGCCGACAAGGAGCGGCACGCCCCCAGTCAGCAGTTCGACGTCGGAATCCGGGTTGGCGTTCAGCAGGATCTGGCTGCCGGGTTTCCAGCTCAGCACGTCCGCCAACGACAGCTGAATGCGGTCGAGCACGGCTTCGACCTCGATGGTCGTCGCCTTCAATTCGGTCTCGAAATGGGTTTCCCAGATGTTGTCCTGGCCGAACTTCTCGCCAAGGAACATCTGCAGCAGCAAGTCGCGGATCGGCTCCAGCGTACTGTACGGGAACGCGATTTCGACCTTGCCGCCCCGCTCTTCCATCTCGACGCGCAGCTCGATCAGGGCCGCCGCATTGGACGGGCGCACGATCGTCGCGAACCGCGGATTGGTCTCCAGCCGCTCCGCGTTGAAATGGATCGGGCTCAAGGGCGCGAACGCCTGCTCCATTTCGGAAAGGATGGTGCGGACCAATCGCGTGACGATGTTCCGTTCGATCGTCGTGTAGGGCCGGCCTTCGACGCGCATCGTGCTCATCGTCTTCCGCCCGCCGAGCAGGACGTCGACGACGGAGTAGATCATGGCGCTGTCGAGGGTGCAGACGCCGTAATCGCCCCACTCCTCCGCCTTGAAGACGGAAATCATCGCGGGCAGCGGGATGCTGTTCAGATAGTCGCCGAAACGAACGGACCGGATGTTTTCCAGGCTGACTTCGACGTTGTCGGACGTCAGGTTGCGCAAGGCCGTCGACAGTGTGCGGACCAGGCGGTCAAACACGATCTCCAGCATCGGCAGGCGCTCGTAGGAGACCAGCGTGCTGTTGACCAGGGCGTGGAGGCCGTCGACATCGTCGTCAGCGTTCGAATCGTTGAAGCCCAGGAGAGAGTCGATCTCGTCCTGATTGAGCGCGCGGGCGCCGAACGCCGAGGCGTCCATGTCGAGGTCGTCGCCGCCGTCCGCATCGCCGCCGGCCGCATCGTCGTCCTCGGCGAGCGCACCCCATTCGGCGGCCAGCTTGTCCTGATCGTCGCCGCCGTCGTCGTCGCCCGCAAGCGCGCCCCACTCTTCGGCCAGCTTGTCCTGATCCGGATCGTTCGCCATTCCGTCCGCCTACTGCACCAGAATTTCAGTGACGAGAACCTGCTGTACGTCGTTGTTGGCGAAGGCGGCATTGGCCCGCACCATCAGCTCTTCCTTCAGGCGCATCAGGCCGCCCGAGCCTTCCAGGTCGCGCGGACGCAGTTCGCGCAGAAACGTCTGGAAGCCGTCGACGATCTGCGGCGCCTTTTCCTTCGCCTCGGCGATGCTCGCGGAGCTCTGAAGCTCCAGCGTGGCCGCCACGCGCAGATAGATGGACGACCGGCCGTCGTCCTGAAGATTGACGACCATCGAAGGCAGTTCGAAGAAGGCCGGCTTGGCGGATGTCGGAGCCATTTCCGGCTTCGCCGCTTCGGCGGCGGGCGCATCGCCGTCCGCCATCGCGACCTCCGCCGGCGCCTCTTCGCCGCCCATCAGGAAGAACGCAGCCCCGCCGCCGCCGAGCAGCAGCACAAGCGCGGCCGCGCCGATCAGAATTAGCTTCTTCTTCTTCCCGCCCGCCTTCGGCTCGGTCTCGCCGTCCTCGGCCGCGGCCTCCGTTTCGTCCGCCACAGGCGCACGCTCCCGTTCAGGTTTGGATGGAGGATGGATTAACGCGAACAGGGTTAATTGGACGTGAACCCGGCCATTGTGACCGGGCGCCCGGACATTTCTGCCGGGACCCCGGCCCCGCCACGCCTCCGAACGGGGCGGACGCCTGGCAACTTACTGAAAAACTGCGCTTTTGAGAGTTGGCCCGGCGATTGCTTAGGGATCGGCGAACTCATTCGCGAAGGCTTCGCCCGATGCAGAACCCCGGTTACGTCGCGCTCTCCCGCCAGATCGTTCTCGAACGACAGCTGGCGGTGACCGCGAACAACATCGCGAACCTGAACACGGCCGGCTTCAAGCGGCAGGGCATGCTGTTCCAGGAGCATCTCGCCGAAGCCGGCGACGGCGCATCCGCCTCCTACGTCACGGAAAGCGGCAGCATGCGCGACTTGCGGCAGGGCGCGCTCCGGACGACCGAGCGTCAGCTCGACCTTGCCATCAACGGCGACGCCTACTTCAACATCGAAACGCCGGGCGGCCTGCGTTATGGCCGGGACGGCCAGTTTCAACTCCGGGCCGACGGCACGGTCGTGACCCGCAACGACTATCCGCTCCTGACCGCCGACGGCCTGCCGATCGTCGTGCCGCAGGGCGCGTCGCAGATCGTGGTCCAGAAGAACGGCGCGCTGCTCGCCGACGGCGCGGAGATCGGGCGGATCGCCCTGACCCGCTTCAACAACCCGCAGGCGCTGATCCACACGGCCGACGGCCTCTACCGGTCCGACGACGGCGTCGGCGAGCCGAGCGCCGACGCGGTCGTGCGCCAAGGCATGCTGGAATCGTCGAACGTCAATCCGATCGTCGAACTGACGCACATGCTGGACATCCAGCGCGCCTACGAATCGGCCCACAAGATGACCAAGGGCGAACACGACCGCCTCACTCGCGCGATTCGCGAGATCGGCAGCATCGACCAGTCCTGATCGCCCCAACAGTTTCCCAAGGAGAGTTGACGCCATGCGCGCCATGAACATCGCCGCGACCGGCATGCAGGCCCAGCAGCTGAACGTGGAAGTGATTTCGCACAACATCGCGAACATCAACACCACGGGCTACAAGCAGCAGCGGGCGGAATTCCAGGACCTGCTCTACGAGAACATCCGCCGCCCCGGCGCGCCGTCGAGCGATTCGAACACCCTGGTGCCTGCCGGCATCCAGCTTGGTCTCGGCGTCAAGACCGCGGCGGTCTATCGGATCGATTCCCAGGGCTCCCTCGTCCTGACCGAAAACCCGCTCGACGTCGATCGAGGGCGACGGCTATTTCCCGATCGACCTGCCGGACGGCACCGTCGGCTACACCCGCGCCGGCTCCTTCCAGCTGAACGCCCAGGGCCAGGTCGTCACGGCCGACGGTCACCCGGTGCAGCCGGGCCTGATCGTCGATCCGACCGCGACGGAGATCGGCATCAACGTCTCGGGCGAGGTTGTCGTGAAGCTGCCGGGCCAGACCCAGGAGCAGGTGGTCGGCCAGATCCAGCTCGCGAACTTCGCCAACCGCGCCGGCCTCGAAGCGCTCGGCGACAATATCTTCAAGGAAACCGACGCTTCCGGCGCCGCGAGCCTGAACGTGCCCGGCCAGAACGGCGTCGGAACGATCCGGCAGGGCTTCATCGAAGCCTCCAACGTCAACGTCGTCGGCGAACTCACCAACATGATCACGGCGCAGCGCGCCTACGAAATGAACTCGAAGGTCATCCAGACGACCGACGAGATGTACCAGACCATCACGCAGATGAGGTAATCGGACATGCCAAGGCTCCTCCACCGCTTCCCTCTCGCCTTCGCGCTTTTCGCCATCTTGACGGCGGCGACCGTCGGCCTGCCGCACGGCGCCGCGGCCGCCCAGCGCGAAGGCGACCGCATCGAGACGATCCGCATCCCGGTCCTGAAGCGTCCCGTTTCCCGCGACGATCTGATCGGCGCCGGCGACATCGACTGGGTCGAGACCAGCTTGCGCCGGATGCCGCAGACCGCGCTGACCGAGGCCGACAGCCTGATCGGCATGGCCGCGCAGCGCCGGCTGCAGCCCGGCCGGGCAATTCTTGCCCGGGACGTCGCCCCGCCCCTAGCGGTGCGCAAGGGCGACCTGGTGGCGATCGTCTACACGACGCCGTTCATGACGCTGACGGCGCGCGGCCGCGCGCTCGAAGACGCAGCCGCCGGCGCGACGATCCGCGCCCTCAATAATCACTCCAAGCGCACGGTGCAGGCGACCGCGATCGCGCCCGGCATCGTCGCGACCCGTCCCCTCAGTCACGCAGAACTCGCGGAGGCCCTTCGATGAACAAGCCCCTCGCCCTTCTCGCCGTCTTCGGCGCCGCCCTGGCGCTCTCGGGCTGCAACGCCCTCACGCGGGTTTCCGAAATCGGATCGCCGCCGAAGCTCACCCGCGTCGAGAACCCGACGGCGCGGCCGGAATATCAGCCGGTATCCATGCCGATGCCGCGCCCGGCCGAAGCGCCGCGCTACGCCAACTCGCTCTGGCGGCCCGGCGCGCGCGCCTTCCTGAAGGACCAGCGCGCCGACGAAGTCGGCGACATTGTCACCGTGGTCATCGAGATCGAGGACTCGGCGAAGCTGTCCAACAAGACGACCCGCGCCCGCAATAATTCCGAGGACGCGGACCTGCCGGCGATCGGCGGCATCGAGACGCAGCTCTCGAAGATCCTGCCGAAGGCCGTCAATCCCGCGAACCTGATCGAGTTCGGCAGCAAGACGACGAACTCCGGCGAAGGCGAAATCGACCGGGACGAGGAGATCAACCTCCGCGTCGCCGCCATCGTTTCCCAGACCCTGCCGAACGGCAATCTGGTGATCGTCGGCCGACAGGAAGTCCGGGTGAACTACGAGATGCGGGAACTGATGGTGACCGGCGTGATCCGGCCGGAAGACATCGGCTCCGACAACTCGGTCAGCTACGACAAGATCGCCGAGGCGCGCATCTCCTATGGCGGCCGGGGCCACATCTCCGACTTCCAGCAGCCGCGCTATGGCCAGCAGCTCTTCGACGTCGTCTTCCCCTTCTGACGATCAGGGAAGCCCAAACGCAAACGGGGCCGTCGCCAGCCTGGCGACGGCCCCGTCGGCAATTCCTGCCGGGAACTCTTTAGTCTTTAGAGAACGGCGTCGCGCGCGAGGGTCACCTTGATGCCGTCGAGCGCATCGGACATCTCGATCTGGCAGGAGAGACGGGAATTATCCGCGACCTCAAGCGCCAGGTCGATCATGTCCTCTTCCTCTTCCGAGCGCGTGCCGGACGCGTCCAGCCAGTCGTCGTCAACATAGACGTGACAGGTGGCGCAGGCGCAGGCGCCGCCGCACTCCGCCTTGATGGGCAGGCCGGCGTCGCGGATGATCTCCATAAGGGTCCAGCCGGACTTGCCTTCGATTTCGTGCGTATTGCCGTCAAGGTCGGTGACTAGGACCTTCATCGGACCCCCAATTTCTTCTGCAGATCGCTGGACGATGTCGTGTACTGGAAGCGCAGGCGCTCGCCGGGACGACAATAGGCGAATGCGGCCTGAGCCATCAACGCGCCTTCGTGGAAGCCGGACAGGATGAGCTTCAGCTTGCCCGGATAGGCATTGATGTCGCCGATCGCAAAGATCGTCGGGACAGACGTTTCGAATTTCTCGGTGTCGACCGGAATCAGGTTCTCGTGGAAGTTCAGCCCGAACTCGGCGATGGGCCCGAGCTTCATGGTCAGGCCGAAGAACGGCAGCAGCGCGTCGGCCGCGATTTCGCTTTCGCCGTCTTCCTTGGACTTGACGCGGACGGTCGAAAGCCTGCCGTCGGCGCCTTCCAGCTTCGCAAGCTGGGCGATTTTGAAGTCCATTGCGCCGTCGTCGACCAGCTTGCGCATCGCCTGGACGCTCGCCGGGGCCGCTCGGAAGCCGTCCCGGTGATGGACCAGGGTCACGCGATCGGCGACCGGCTGCAGATTGAGCGCCCAATCGAGCGCCGAATCGCCGCCGCCGGCGATCACGAGGCGCTTGCCGCGAAAGGCGTCGATCTTGCGGACCGAATAGAAGACGGATGTGTCCTCGAACTCTTCCAGACCGTCCAGATGCGGCTTCTTCGGCACGAAACTGCCGCCGCCCGCCGCGATCACGACGACCGTCGCGGTCACTTCGACGCCCTGGTCGGTCGTGAGCCGCCAGCGGCCGTCGTCAAGCTTCTCCAGCTTCTCGGCCATCTCCTGAAGATGGAAGGTCGGCTCGAACGGCCGGATCTGATCCATCAGCCTGTCGGTCAGTTCCTGACCGGTGCAGACCGGGATGCCCGGAATGTCGTAGATCGGCTTCTCGGGATAAAGCTCGGCGCACTGGCCGCCCGGCCGGTCGAGGATATCGACCAGATGGGTCGTGAGGCCGAGCAGCCCCAATTCGAACACGGCGAACAGCCCGACAGGGCCGGCGCCGACGATCACGACGTCGGTTTCGTGCTTGTTGGCGCTCATCAGCCTTCAGCCGCCCCCCGGAAGCGAAGGACGTCCTAGACGTCGTCCTTGGGCGTCAGGATCTGGCGGCCGCGATACATGCCGGATTCCAGATCGATGTGATGGGACCGGCGCAGGTTGCCGGTCTCTTTGTCCGCGACGACGTTTTCCGCCTTCAGCGCGTCGTGCGAGCGGCGCATGTTACGGCGCATGCGCGAGGTTTTCTTCTTCGGAACAGCCATGTCTTGAATCCAACACGATACGGCCGGCGTCGGCGGCCGGCCCTCGGGAGCGCGCGTTTTACCCGCAGGCCCAGTCCGACGCAAGCCTTAGAAGCAATGTGGCCGGCGGCATAGCCGCGCAGCCGTTCTTTAGTTACGGCGCTCCAGCAATCCGCGCGCGATCACCTGGGCCTGAATCTCGGCGGCGCCTTCGAAGATATTGAGGATGCGCGCGTCGCACAGAAGACGGCTCATCTCGTATTCCTCGGCATAGCCGTTGCCGCCGTGGATCTGGACCCCGTTGTCCGCGTTCGACCAGGCCGTCCGCGCGGCGAGCAGCTTCGCCATGCCGGCCTCGATGTCGCAGCGCCGGTCCGAATCCTTTTGCCTGGCCGCGAAATATGTGAGCTGCCGCGCGGCCATGGTCTCCACGGCCATCCAGGCGAGCTTGCCGGCGACGCGCGGGAAATTGGCGATCGCCTTGCCGAACTGCTTGCGGTCGGTCGCATAGGCCAAGGCGACCTCGAGCGCCCGCGTCGCGACGCCGACGGACCGGGCCGCCGTCTGGATGCGGGCCGATTCGAAGGTCGCCATCAGCTGCTTGAAGCCCTGGCCCTCTTCCTCGCCGAGCAGATTGGCGGCCGGAACGGTGAAGCCGTCGAAGCCGATCTCGTATTCCTTCATGCCCCGGTAGCCCAAGACCTTGATCTCGCCGCCGGTCATGCCGTCCGCCGGAAACGGATCGGCGTCCGTGCCGCGCGGTTTCGGCGCAATGAACATGGAAAGGCCACGATAGCCCGGCTGTTCGGGATTGGTCCGCGCCAGCAGAGTCATGACATCGGCGCGCGCCGCATGGGTGATCCAGGTCTTGTTCCCAACGACCCGATAGACGTCCCCGTCCCGCGTGGCGCGAGTCTTCAACGAGCCGAGGTCGGAGCCGGTGTCCGGCTCGGTGAAGACGGCGGTCGGCAGGATCGCGCCCGTGGCGATCGGCTCCAGCCACTCCTGCTTCTGCGCCTCCGTGCCGCCGAGGCGGATCAGTTCCGACGCGATCTCCGAGCGGGTGCCAAGGCTGCCGACGCCGATATAGCCCCGCGACAGCTCTTCCGTGACGACGCACATCGCGACCTTGCCCATGCCGAGGCCGCCATACGCCTCCGGCACCGTCAGGCCGAAGACGCCGAGGCCGGCCATCTCCTCCACGATCGGCAGCGGGATCAATTCGTCCTTCAGGTGCCATTCGTGCGCGGGGCCGATCACCTTCTCGTCGACAAAGCGGCGGAACTGCTGCTGGATCAGCTCCAGCGTGTCGTCGTCGAGGCCAAGCGCGCCGAAATCCCCCTCGCCGATCAGTTCGGCGAGACGCGCGCGCGCCGGCGCCGACCAGCCATCCGTCCGAAGCGCGCGGACCGCCGCCGCATCGAGCGGCGCCAAGTCGTCCGCCGTCAGCCCGAGGTCGGCAGGCCGAACGATCTCCCCCTGCGAAAGCGCGATGCCGCCAACGATCTGGTTCAGATATTCGGCGTAAAGCGCTGCGACAATTCGGGTTTCGACCTCATGCAGCTTGCCGTCCGCTTCCAGCCGCTCGGCCCATGCCAGCGTCTCGCGGAGCGCGGCGACATATGTCGCGAGCCAAGCGTAGCCGTGGGCGGCCAGCTGTTCGCGCTCCAGCAACGCCGCGTCGATCCGCGCGCCATCGCCGCGCAGTTTGGCGCCGACAGCGCGTTCCGCAGCCGACAGCACGGATTCCGCGGCGGCGAGCGCCGGCCGGCAGGCGGCCAAGGTCGGCGGAGCGGCGACGTCCAGCATGTTTGGGTCTCCTGAGAGGACAGGTTTCTCAAGTTGGCAGACATACGCGAATTTTGCAGTGCAGCAAAGCGGCAAACGCGGCTGGACGGGCGTCGTCGGGGCGGGAATACTTCGCGTTCCTGCCTCGGACTCGGATGATCGCCCATGCCAACTTCGCCGCCGCCCGACCTCGCAAAGGCTGATGCGCTCGACCCGACTCTGCTCGAACGGTCGAAGGCGGCCGCGGCCCGGATGGTCGCTGGCCTGCCCCGTGACCACGACCCGGAGGAAGAGCCGGCGCACATCTATCAGGCGGACCAGAACCCATGAGCGACGCGGATATCGCCTACCTGACCGTCGCCGAGGCCGGCAAACGGATCGCGGCGAAGGACCTGTCCCCGGTCGAGCTGACGGAAGCACTGTTGCGACGCGCCGAAGCGCTCGACCCCAAGCTCAACGCCTATCTCCTGATCGACGGCGAGCGGGCGCTTGCAGCCGCCAAGACGGCGGAAGCGGCGATCCAGGGCGGGCGACGGCTCGGACCGCTGCATGGCGTGCCGTTCGCACTGAAGGACATCGTCGACACGGCCGGCCTGCGCACGACCTGCCATTCCGCCATCTTGAAAGACAATGTGCCCAAGCGGGACGCAACGGTCGCGGCGAAGCTGAAAGCGGCGGGCGCAATTCTGCTCGGCAAGCTTTCGACGCACGAATTCGCGCTCGGCGGGCCGGCGTTCGACCTGCCCTGGCCGCCGGCGCGCAATCCCTGGAACCCGGACCATCACCCGGGCGGTTCGTCCTCGGGCTCAGGCTCCGGGCTGGCGGCGGGCCTCTTCCCGATGGCGATCGGCACGGACACGGGCGGCAGCGTGCGCAACCCCGCCTCCTCCTGCGGCATCGTCGGCATGAAGCCAACCTATGGCCGGGTCAGCCGCGCAGGCGTCTTCCCGCTCTCCTATAGCCTCGATCATATCGGGCCGATGACGCGAACGGTCGCCGACAACGCCTTGATGTTGCAGGCGATCGCCGGCCATGACGCGCGCGATCCCGCCTCGGCCCCAGCCGCCGTGCCGGACTTCTCCGCCGGTCTCGGCAAGGGCTTGAAGGGCCTCCGCGTCGGCTATCTCCGCCACTTCCACGAGACCGACCTGCCGGCGCATCCGGAGATGGCGGCCGCCCTGGACGTCGCCGTCGACATGCTGAAAGCGGAAGGCGCCGACGTCAGGGACGCGATGTTCGCGCCGCTGGCCGAACTCGCCGCCTGCAACCGCGTCATCCTGACGTCGGAGGCCTATGCGATTCATCGCCGCTGGCTGGCGGAGCGGCCCGGGGACTATTCGAAGTCGACGCGAGACCGGATCCTGCCGGGCGCCTTCATCAGCGCGGCCGAATATCTGGACGCTCTTCGCCAAAAGGCCCGCTACCGCGCCCGCTTCAAGGCGCTTATGGCCGACTTCGACGTCATCGTCTGCGCCTCCTCGATGGACCCGGCCTGCGAGATCGCGGATGAATCCGAGGTCGACCGGACATACGGTCGGCAGGCGCGCGCGCCGTTTAACGTGCTCGGCGTTCCGGCGCTCGCCCAGCCGATCGGCTTCTCCCAGGGCGGGCTGCCGCTATCCATGCAGTTCGTCGGCAAGTCCTTTGACGAGGCGACGGTTTATCGCGCAGCGGCCGGATACGAGGCTCTGACCGACTGGACGGGGAGACGCCCGCCCATCGACTGAGGAGACCCCCGCGCATGTCGCTGATCGTCGCCCACTTCCAGCGTCTCGCGGCTTACAACCGGATCGCTAACGGGCTGATCTACGACGCGGCCGCCAGGCTCGACCCGGAGGAGCTTTGGCGCGACCGGCGCGCCTTCTTCACGTCGATCGGCGGAACGTTGAACCACATTCTGGTCGGCGACCGCATCTGGCTCGCTCGCTTCGAGGGCGGCTCCTCGCCCTCCACCGGCCTCGACGCCATCCTGTTCGAGGACCTTGCGGACCTGCGCGCGGCCCGCATCAAGGAGGACGCGCGCATCGAGCGCTTCGCTGCGGGCCTGACCGAAGCCTACCTTGATGGCGAGATCCGTTACGTCAACAATCAGGGCCGCGACATGGCCGATCCGACGGCCGTGCTCGTGCCGCATTTCTTCAACCATCAGACCCACCACCGCGGTCAGGTGCACGACATGCTGAGCCAGACCGATGTCCCGCCGCCCTCGCTCGACATGCACCGCTGCTTCAACCCTTGAAGGACGCCCTTCGATGCCGGCCATCAGCGGCAAGACCGTCTCTCTCCCGATCATCGGCCGCCCGACCACGCAAGTGAAGTCGCCGGAGTTCTTCAACAACTTCTTCCGAGAAAAGGGCATCGACGCCGTCACGACGGCCGTCGAGCTCGACGACGACGCGGCAGACGCCTTCATCCGGGCAGTGCGCGGCTGGACCAACGCGGCCGGCTTCGTCGCAACGATCCCGCACAAACAGCGCTCCGCCGCCGCCTGCGACCGCCTCTCTGATCGCGGCCGATTCCTGGGCGCCGTCAACCTGATCCGGCGCGAGGCGGACGGCAGCCTGACCGGCGACATGACCGACGGCCTCGGCTGCGTGGCCGCCATGCGGTCACACGGCGTCGAGCCGAAAGGCAAGCGCGCGTATGTCATCGGCGCCGGCGGCGCGGGTTCGGCGATCGCGCATGCGCTTTGCGAGGCAGGGGTCAGCCGGCTTGGGCTCACGGACCTTGACGCCACGCGGGCGGAAACGCTCGCCCGCCGGCTCGGCGAGGCCTTTCCCGGCGTCGCGGTCGCCGTCGAAGCGCCCGACTTTGCCGGCGTCGAGATCGCCGTCAACGCCTCGCCGGCCGGCATGAACGGAGACCCGAACCTGCCGGCGCCGCTCGACGGCATCCCGGCCGGCGCGCTGGTCGCGGACGTGGTGACCGACCCCGAAATGACGCCGTGGCTGACGGCGGCGAAGGCCAAGGGCTGCATCGTGCAGCTTGGCCGCGAAATGGTCGCAGGGCAGTTCGAAGCCATGGTGAAGCACTTCGGTTTCCCGCTAGACTAGCGCTCAAGAACAAGGGATCTGGGAAGATGGCGTTTCAGCTGGGCGTCATGCTGCGCGGGCAGTATGAGCATGGCGCCGATATGGCCGCCAAGGCCGACGAAATGATCGAGCAGGCGAAGTTCGCCGACCGGCTGGGGTATGCCTCGATCACCAAGGGTTCGCACTATTCGACGGACGCCTTCCAGGCCTTCCAGCAGTTTCCGGTGCTCGCCCGCCTCTCCGGCGAGGTCAAACAAGCCCGCCTCAACGCCGGCATCGTGCTGCTGGCGCTGCAGAAGCCGCTCGACATGGCGGAACAACTCGCCTCGATCGACATTTTGTCGAAAGGCCGGCTGATCTTCGGCGTCGGCCTCGGCTACCGGGACGTCGAGTTCAAGGCGTTCGGGACGAGCCGAAAAGACCGCGGCAAGCGGACGACCGAAAACTTGATCGCCATCAAGCGCCTGTGGGCGGAAGATAAGGTTTCGATGAAGGGCTCGCACTTCGAGCTCGACGAAGCCGTCTGCTGGCCGAAGCCGATCCAACAGCCGCATCCGCCGATCTGGATCGGCGCCAACGCCGACGTCGCGCTGAAGCGCGCGGCCGAACATGGCGACTGCTGGTACATCAATCCGCACAACACGCTGGATACGGTCGCCCGGCAGCTCGACATCTACAAAGGCTTCCTCGACGCCGCGGGCAAGTCCTTCCCGACCGAACTGCCGATGCGCCGGGAAGCCTTCGTCGCGCGCACCAAGGAAGAGGCGCTGAAGCTCGCCGGGCCTTTCGTCGCCAAGAAATATGCCGCATACCACGCCTGGGGACAGGACGACGACATGCCGGAGGATGAATCCCTCGCCGGCGGGCTCGAAGACATCATCGGCGATCGCTTCCTGATCGGCTCGCCCGACGAGGTCGCGGAGCAGATGATCGGCATCAACCGCAAGCTCGGTGTCAATCACCTCATCCTCAGCATGGAGTGGGCCGGCATGGAGAAATCCGTCGCCATGGACTGCATGCAGATGATGGCGGAGGAGGTCATGCCGCGCGTACGGCAGGGAGTGTGATCCGCAATGGATGGCGCCGTTGCAGGGACCGTTGACGCCGCGACCCCGAAGCACGTCTACCTGATTGACGGCTCCGGCTTCATTTTCCGCGCCTTCCACGCCCTGCCGCCGATGACGCGGCCGGACGGCACGCCCGTCAACGCCGTCTACGGCTTCTGCAACATGCTGATGAAGCTGATCGACAGCACGGACGCCGACTGCATTGCCGTCATCTTCGACACCGCCCGCACGACCTTCCGCAACGACATCTATCCGGAATACAAGGCGAACCGCGACGAGCCGCCGGAGGAGTTGGCGCCGCAGTTCGAGATCGTCCGCGAGGCGGCCCGCGCTTACGGCCTCCCGGAGCTGGAGCTGGCGGGATATGAGGCCGACGACCTGATCGCGACCTATGCCCGACTCGGTATCGAGGCGGGGGCGGACGTCACCATCGTCTCCTCCGACAAGGACCTGATGCAGCTTGTCGGCGACAAGGTGACGATGCTCGATCCGATGAAAATGGCGAAGATCGGGCCCGGCGAAGTGGTCGAAAAGTTTGGCGTGCCGCCGGAGAAGGTGGTCGACGTGCAGTCGCTCGCCGGCGATTCCGTGGACAATGTGCCAGGCGTGCCCGGCATCGGCGTCAAGACGGCCGCTCTCCTGATCAACGAATATGGCGACCTGGAGTCGCTGCTGGCGCGGGCGGAGGAGATCAAGCAGCCGAAGCGGCGGCAGAACCTGATCGAGTTCGCCGACCAGGCCCGCATTTCCCGAAAGCTGGTCGAGCTCGACGCGAACGTTCCCGTCGAGGCGACGCTCGCCGAGATGGCGGTCCGACCGCCCGATCCCGAAACCTTGCTGCAATTCCTGAAGACCCAGGCGTTCAAGAGCCTCTACGCCAAGGTCGAAGCGAGGCTCGCGGACGACGGCCGGATCGAGACGCCGGCGCCGGCGGAGATTGCGCCCGCGGCGGACGCCGAGTACGAACTCGTCCAGACGATGGACGCGCTCGACCGCTGGATCGCCGCCGCGCGGGCCGAAGGTCAGGTCGCGGTCGACACGGAGACGACCTCCCTCGACGCCCAGCAGGCGGAACTGGTCGGCGTCAGCCTTGCCGTCGCGCCCGGCAAGGCCTGCTACATCCCCCTCGCCCACCGCGCGCCGGGCCCCAAAGGCGAACTCGATCTCTCCGGCGCCGATGCGAAGGCGCCCGAGCAGATTCCGCTGAAGGACGCGCTCGACCGGCTGAAGCCGCTCTTGGAAGACCCGGCGGTCCTGAAGATCGGTCAGAACCTCAAATACGATATGGCCGTTCTGGCGCGCTACGGCGTCGCCATCGCGCCGATCGACGACGTGATGCTGCTGTCCTTCGTCCTCGACGCCGGCTTGCACGGCCACGGCATGGACGAACTGGCGCGGCTGCATCTGGACTACGAGACGATCAAATTCGCGGACGTCGTCGGCAAGGGCAAGGATCAGATCGGCTTCGACGAAGCGCCGCTCGATAAGGCGCTCAATTACGCGGCGGAGGACGCGGACGTCACGCTCCGCCTGCATCGCATCCTCAAGGCCCGGCTCGGCGAAGAGCGGATGACGACCGTCTACGAGATGATCGAGCGGCCGTTGGCGCCGGTGCTTGCGGCGATCGAGGCGAACGGCGTCCTGGTCGACAAGTCACGTCTCGCCGAACTTTCCCGCGATTTCGGCGCGCGGATGGTCGACCTGGAGGCCCAGATTCAGAAGCTCGCGGGCCGCGAGTTCAACGTCGGCAGCCCGAAACAGCTCGGCGAGATCCTGTTCGACGAGATGGCGCTGTCGGGCGGCAAGAAAGGCAAGACCGGCGCCTGGGGCACGGATTCCAGCGTGCTGGAAACGCTGGCGGCGCAAGGCCACGATCTGCCGGCGCGGGTGCTGGACTGGCGCCAGGTGCAGAAGCTGAAGAGCACTTATGCCGATGCGCTCCAGACCTACATCAACCCGAAAACCGGACGCATCCACACCTCGTTCGCCATGACCGGCGCGGCGACCGGCCGCCTCGCCTCGAGCGACCCGAACCTGCAGAACATCCCGATCCGGACGGAGGAAGGACGCAAGCTGCGCAGCGCGTTCGTCGCGCCCGATGGGGCCGTCCTGCTCTCGGCCGACTATTCCCAGATCGAACTGCGCCTCCTCGCCCACGTCGCCGACATCGCCGAACTGAAGCAGGCGTTCGCGGACGACCTCGACATCCACGCGGCGACGTCCGCGTTGGTCTTCGGCGGTGCGCCGGAGACAATCGACCCCGC
>DAINCG010000045.1:0-7521 GCA_036732525.1 Pseudomonadota bacterium
ACGTGTCGCCCGTGTCCGCGTCGATCTCCGAACCGCCGTAAATCAGGCCGCCATTGTTGATCACGGGCGCATGGCGCACCCACCAGAATCGCGTCGTCGTCATCGCTCGCCGCTCTTGCTTCGTTCCGCCGGTGGCGCGTACCTCTCGCCGGAGACACCTTGCCCTGAATTTGTCCGAGGACCATAGCCGATGGCTGCCACCAATGGAGAAGCATCTTCCCGTGAACCCGAGGTGACGCTTGCAGAGATTCGCGCGCTCGCCGCGGAGTTTCCGGGCCCGGACCTCGCGTCCGCCACCAAGGTGCTGGAACGGGACCGCCTGCTGGCGAAGCCGCGCGGCGGCCTCGGCCAGCTTGAGGACCTGACGGAGTGGCTGGCGAAATGGCAGGCGCGCCATCCGCCGCGCATGGAGCGGCCGTCGGTCGCGGTCTTCGCCGGCAATCACGGCGTGGCGGCGAACGCGGCCTCCTCCCGCGACTTCGAGGCGACGGCGAAACGGGTCGCGGCTTATGGCGCCGGGGGCGGCGCCATCAACGCGATCGTCGGCGCGCTCGACGCGGACTTCCGGGTCTTCGAACTGGCGCTGGAGGCGCCGACGGCGGATTTCACGGAAACGGACGCCATGACCGACGGCGACTGCGCCAAGGCGATGGCCTACGGCATGATGGCGGTGGAGCAGGGCGTGGATGCGATCGTGCTGGGCCAGGTCGGCGTCGGCGGCGACGTCTCGGCCGCGGCGCTGATCGCGGCGCTCAAGGGCGGGGACGGCGCGGACCTGATCGCGGACGGCGAGACGGCGGCGGCGAAACGGGCGGCGGTCGCCGAAGGGCTGGCGCGTCACCGCACGGCCGCGACCGACGCCTTAGACACGCTGCGCCGGCTCGGCGGCTATGAGATCGCGGCGATGGCCGGCGCGATCGTCGCCGCGCGGATGGGGCGGGTTCCGGTCCTGCTCGACGGCCTCGTACCGGCGGCGGCGGCCATCGTCGTCGGGGCGCAGGCGCATGGCGGCGCCGACCATTGCGCGCTCGGCGCAGGCGCCGCCGGCGCGGTCGGGGAGGCGCTTGCCAAAGCGTTCGGCCGGCCGCCCATTCTCGACGTCGGCGTAACGATGGGGGAAGCGGCGGGCGCGGCGCTTGCCGTGCACCTGCTGCGGGCGGCCGCCCTCTGCCACAGCGACCTCGACACGCGGGCCGACCGGCAGAAGCGATCGGGGTGACGGCCGGCCCGCGTCGCCGCTATCGTTCCGGCCAAGACCGATTCTTGGGAAGGGAACGTTGAAGATGCGGATGCAGGGCAAGCTCGGCATGGTGACCGCTGCGGCCTCCGGCATGGGGAAGGCGGGCGCGATCCGTTTCGCGAAGGAGGGGGCCAAGGTGGCCGTCGTCGATATCGACGCGGCGGGCGTCGCGGCCGTGGTCGAGGAGATCAAGGACGCCGGCGGGGAGGCGGTCGGCATCGCCGCCGACCTGACCAACGACGCCGAATCGGTTCGGATCGTGAAGGAGGCGGCGAACGCGCTCGGCGGTCTCGACTTCGCCTGGAACCATGTCGGCCATCCCGGGCCCGCCGCGATCGAGGGCATCGACATGCGGGACTACGACCTCGCCATGACCCTCAATCTCCGGACCATCCTGGTTTCGACGGAAGCGCAGCTGCCGGAACTCCGTGCGCGCGGCGGCGGGTCGCTGCTCTATACCGCCTCGACCTCCGGCCTGATGGGCTCTCAGTTCAGCCCGGTCTATTCCGCGGCGAAGCACGGCGTCGTCGGCTTCGTAAAGGCGATGGCGAAGCGCTACGCCAGCCAGAACATCCGCCTGAACGCGATCTGCCCGGGCCCGATCGACACGCCCATGCTGCGCGTCTTCGTCGCCCGGCCCGACCAGCAGTCGACGCAAGGCCGCGACCCTGAGGAACTGGTCCGCACCCGCGGCGGACAGACGCCGATGGGCCGGCCCGGTCAGCCGCACGAACTGGCCAATGCAGCCCTCTTCCTGCTCTCGGACGAAGCGTCTTTCGTAACCGGCGCGGCGCTCGCGGTGGACGGCGGCTACACCGCCTGACCGGTCAGGCGGTCGGCAGCACGTAGTCCTTGAAGCGGGCGCGAAGCTGCAGCTTCGAGAGTTTGCCGGTCGCTGTGTGGGGCAGCTCGTCGACGAAGGCGACGTCGTCGGGCATCCACCACTTGGCGATCTTGCCTTCGAGGTAGCCCAGCACGTCGTCCTTGCCGAGGTCCTGGCCATCCTTGGTGCGGACGACGACGAGCAGCGGCCGCTCGTCCCATTTTGGGTGCGGCAGGCCGATGGCGGCCGCTTCGGCGATCTTCGGATGGCCGACCGCGACGTTCTCGAGATCGATCGAGCTGATCCACTCGCCGCCGGACTTGATGACGTCCTTCAGCCGGTCGGTGATCCAGATATAGCCGTCCGGGTCGATGGCGCAGACGTCGCCGGTGCCGAACCAGCCGTCCTCGGCGTGCGCCGGGGCCTTTTCCGGGATGTTGAAGTAGTCGGCGATGATCCAGGGGCCGGTCACTTTAAGCTCGCCGGTCGCCTCGCCGTCGTTCGGCAGCGTGGCGCCGGCTTCGTCGACGATCTTCATGTCGACGCCGTAGAGCGGCCGTCCGGCGCTCTGCTGCAGGTCGACCGCCGCCGTGTCCGAAAGGTCCGCGTGCTTCCGCTTCGGCGTGTTGGCGGTGCCGAGCGGCGACATCTCCGTCATGCCCCAGGCATGGATGACGTTGACGCCGTAGTCGTTCTGGAAAGTCTCCATCATCGCCCTGGGGCAGGCCGAGCCGCCGATGACGACACGGTCGAGATCTGGCAGCTTGCCGCCGACCTCCTTCATGTGGGCCAGCAGCATCATCCAGATGGTCGGCACGGCGGCGGTGAAGGTGACCTTCTCGCCAGTCAGAAGTTCGTAGATGCTCTTGCCGTCAAGGTCGCGGCCCGGCAGCACCAGCTTCGAGCCGACGGCCGCCGTCGCATAAGGCACTCCCCAGGCGTTCACATGGAACATCGGCACCACCGGCATCGCGGAATCGCGCGCGGAGAGCGCCATGCAGTCGGGCGCGATCTGGCTCAGCGTGTGCACGATCGTCGACTTGTGGGCGTAGATGGCGCCTTTCGGGTTGCCGGTCGTCCCGCTGGTGTAGCAAAGCGCGGCGGCGGAGTTGTCGTCGAAGCTCGGCCAGTCCATGTCGCCGGTCTCCGCCGCGATCAACTCTTCGTAGCAGATCGGATTTCGGAGGCGCGAGACGTCCGGCATGTCGTCCTTGCCAGCAAACACGATGACGCCCTTCACCTTGGGCGCCTTGGGCAGCAGGTCCGCCACCAGATCGACGAAGGTCAGGTCGATGACGAGATACTGGTCGTCCGCATGATTGACGACGTATTCCAGCTGGTCCGGGAAGAGGCGCGGATTGATGGTGTGGGTGACCGCGCCGATGCCGGCGATGGCGTAATAGGCCTCGACATGCCGGTAGGTGTTCCAGGCGAGCGTGCCGATCCGGTCGCCGAACTTGACGCCCAGCCGCTGCAGCGCTTGGGCGAACTGTTTGGCGCGGACTTCCGCCGCCGCCCAGTCGTACCGGTGAACCGGCCCCTCGATCGTTTTGGTGACCACCTCCGTATCGGCGTGCCACTTGCCCGCATGCGCGATCAGGCTGGAGATCAGCAGCGGGCGGTCCATCATCTTGGCGAGCATCGCGTAATCCCTGAGTGCGGAACGCAAAAGTCCACTTTGCGATATTCATGCCGACCGCAGGCGCGTCCGGCAAGAGGGGCGGGCGCATGACAGCGGCGACCGCGGAACCGCAAAGCGAGATCGCCGCCAATTGGCGCGCGGTCGCCGTCGGCTTCGTCATGGCGTTCTTCGCCTGGGGGATGATCTTCTACGCCCATGGCGTCTTCAAAGCCGCGCTGGAGGCGAAGCACGGTTGGTCCGGGCTCATGCTGTCCTACGCGCAGGCATGGTTCTGGTTCGTCGGCGCCTTCGCCGCCTTCGCGGCAGGGTGGGCGGTCGACCGTTTCGGACCCCGCGCGGTCGCCTGCTACGGAGCCTATGCGACGGCGATCGGCGTCGCCGCCGTCGGTCTCGTCGAGACGCCGTGGCAGCTCTTCCTGGCCTATGCGCTGCTGGGAACCGCTTATCCGCCAATCGGCAATCTCGGCATTTCCGCCGCTCTCGCGCCGCTGTTCGACCGAGATTACGGCAAGGCGCTCTCCTACGCGCTGACCGGCGCGAGCATCGGCGGCGCGGCGGTGACGCCGCTCTACATCTGGCTGACGACGTCGGTCGGATTCGAATGGGCTTCGGGACTGCTCGGAGCGGCGACGCTGATTTGCCTGACGCCACTGCTGCGCTGGGCGCCGGCGCGGTCCGCGGCCGCTTCCGCCGGACGGGACCCAGCGGGCGACGCCGCGTTCCGAGCCGCCGTTCGCTCGCCGACCTACTGGGCGATCTGGGCGACCGGCTTTGTCTCGTTCACCGGCCAGGTTGGTTTCCTGTTGCACGAAATCTCAATCCTGACGCCGCGCATGGGCCTCGTCGCCGCCGGCTATGCGGTCAGCGTCACCGTTCTCGCCGCGGCGGTCGGGCGGTTCGTGCTGGGTTGGGCGGCGCGCCATGCGCCCCTGGGGTTGGTCGCCGCGGGGGCCTATCTGATCCAGGTGAGCGGCTTCGTCATTTTGAACCTCGTGCCGGGCGTCGCCGCTGCGTTCCTGGGGGCCGCCGTGGTCGGCTTCATCGTCGGGCCGCTCGTGATGCTGCCGGCGATGCTGGTGCGCTCGGCCTTCGGCGGGGCAGGCTTCGGGCGGATGTTCGGCCTCTCCAGCATCGGCATGTTTGCCGGCATGACGATCGGCCCCGGACTGGCAGGATACGTCGCCTCGACGGCCGGGTACTCGGTCGCAATCTGGATGTACGCGGCCTGCCTGACGACGGCCGCGCTGATCGTCGCCCTTGGGTTCAGGCCTGCCGGTTCGCGTGGGTAAAGGCAGAGATGCGCGGCTGAATTTCGTCCCGCCAGCGCCGGCCGTTGAAGACGCCGTAGTGCCCGACGCTCGGCTGCACCCAGTCGGTCTGCATCTCCTGGGGCACGTTCACGCAGAGCGCGTGCGCCGCCTGGGTCTGTCCGATGCCCGCGATATCGTCGTTCTCGCCTTCGACGGTCATCAGCGCGGTCTTGGTGATCGCGGCCGGATCGACCTTGCGGCCGCGCCAGCTGAAGTTGCCGTCCGGCAGGTCGTGATCCTGGAACACGCGCTTGATCGTGTCGAGGTAGAACTCTGCGGTCATGTCCATGACGGAGAGGTACTCGTCATAGAACTTCCGATGCTGGTCGACGCTGTCGCCATCGCCCTTGACCAGGTTGTCATAGAGCTTCACGTGCGCTTCGAAGTGCCGCTCCAGGTTCATGGTCATGAATCCGGTCAGCTGCATGAAGCCCGGATAGACCCGGCGCATGTAGCCCGGATATCCGAACGGCACGTTGTAGATCACGTTGCTCTCGAACCAGTCGAGCGGCTGGGACGTCGCCAGTTCGTTTGGCGTGGTCGGGCTCTTGCGCGTGTCGATGGGGCTGCCCATCAGGGTCAGCGACGCCGGGATCAACGGATCGCCGTCCTCGGCCATGATCGCCGCGGCCGCGAGCGCCGCCGGCCCCGGCTGGCAGACAGCGACGACATGGACGTCCGGCCCGATGGCGCGAATGAAGGTGATCAGATATTCGATGTAGTCGTCGAGCGCGAACTTGCCGGCGATCAAAGGCACTTCGCGGGCGTCGGTCCAGTCGGTGATGTAGACGTCGTGGTCGCGCAGCATGGCGCGCACCGTGCCGCGCAACAGCGTCGCGTAGTGACCGGACATCGGCGCGACGAGCAGCGCCTTCGGCGGATTTTCCTGGCTCTTCGGCAATGCCGCCGGTTCGCGGACGAAATGCAGCAGGTTGCCGAACGGCAGCTCCATTTCGACCTGCTCGACGACGGGCACGGTCGTGTTGCCGACCGTCACGTCGTCGATGCCGAACTCCGGCTTTCCGTAGCGCTTCGTGATCCCCTCGAAGACTTCGCAGGCGGCAGCGACGGCGCGGGAAGCGGGCAAGAGGGATAGAGGATTTCCCGGCGCTTGCAGCATGTGGCGCGTCGCCGATGACAGGTTTCGATAGGGCCTGAGCGCCGCATGGGTCATCTCGTAGGCGGTATAAAGCATTGTGTGCCCCTGATGTGCATCGCGGTCAGCACTAGCATGTAGTTTGCATTGCAACAATTAATCGGCCGTTTACGTTTCCGCGCTCAGTCGAGCAGGAAGGCGAGCCAGCCGGCGGCGGCCGCGACGGCAAGCAGGGCGAGCAGTAGGCGATTTCGCGATGCGGGCTCCGGCGGCTGACGCCGCGTCTCTTCGTCCTGATCCTCCAGAATCCGCTCCAGTCGGGCGATGGTTCGCGGCAGGCGCCAGGCCGCTTCCCCGATGTCCGCCAGCGCGTCCGCGACCCGCGATTCGGGGCCGCGATGCGCGCGCATCCAATCCTCGATCAGCGGCTGGGCGAGCGTCCACATGTTCACCGTCGGATCGAGCCGGCGCCCCATGCCCTCCGCCATCAGCAACGTCTTCTGCAGCAGGAGCAATTGCGGCTGCGTTTCCATCTGGAAGGTTTCGGTGATCTGGAAGAGCTGCTGCAGCAGCCGGCCGAGGGATATCTCGTGGAGCGGCTTGCCGAGGATCGGCTCGGCGATCGAGCGGCAGGCTTGGGCGAAGGCGGCGCGGGATTGGTTCGCCGGCACATAGCCCGCACGGAAGTGGACGTCCGCCACCAGCTCGAAGTCCCGGCGCAGCATGCCGAGCAGCATGTCGGCCAGATAGTCCCGCGTCGCACGGTCGAGCCGCCCCATGATGCCGAAGTCGATGACCGTCAGGCCGCCGTCGGGCCGGACGAAAACGTTGCCGGGGTGCATGTCGGCGTGGAAGAAACCGTGTTCGAAGACCTGCCGGAAGAACGCGCTCGCGGCGATGCGCATGATCTCGTGTCGGTCGTGCCCGAGCGCGTCGAGCGCTTCCACATTGTCGACGCGCGCGCCCGAGACCCGCTCCAGCGTCAGCGTCCGGCGGCCTGTCCGGGCCCAGTCGATCGCCGGCGCCGCGAACATCGGGTCGTCGGCGAAGTTCTCGCTAAGCTCGCTGGCCGCGGCGGCTTCCAACCGCAGGTCCATCTCCGCGCGAACCGTCTCGGCGAACGCTTCGACGACTTCGACCGGCTTCAGCCGTCGCCCCTTGGGCGATAGGCGCCAGGCCCACTGGGCGAGCCAGCGGAAGAGCGCGATATCGCGTTCGAAGGCGGACTCGATGCCGGGCCGCAGGACTTTGACCGCGACCTCGCGGCCGTCGCGCGTTCGCGCCAGATGCACCTGGGCGATCGATGCGGCGGCGACGGGCGCGCGCTCGACCTCCTCGAAGAGTTCGTCGACGGGCTTGCCGAGTTCTTCTTCGATCGTCTGGAAGGCCTTTTCGGCGGGGAAGGGCGCC
>DAINCG010000045.1:7531-16545 GCA_036732525.1 Pseudomonadota bacterium
GAAGTCGGGCAACAGCGCAAAGGCCAGCGTGCCGATGCTGCCTTGCATAAAGCCCAATAACTGCCTGCGCGGCAGGCGCGCCAGCCGGTCCTGCAGCAGGGCCAGATCGTCCGCGACGTCCGCGCCGAAGAGGTCGCTGCGCGTCGAAAGCGTCTGTCCGAGCTTGATGAAGCTCGGGCCCATCGCGGTCAGCGCTTCGGCCAGTCTGGCGCCGCGCCGCTCTGGCAGGTCGCGGCCGCGGAAGATCTTCGCCAGCAGGCGGGCGGTCGCCCGGGCGGCGGTCGGCGCGGGCGGCTCATAGAACGGGAACAACGCGTCGTGGCGCGCCAGCACATAGGCGATGCGCAGCAGTCTGGCGGCGTGTCGCAGGCCGGAAAACACGAAGGCCGTAGTCCAAGCGTCGGGCGGGGACATGCGGTTTCCCCCATTTTGGCGCCCGCTGCAAGAATGCGCCCCGCGCCGCCGACTTTTCGACCGCCGACGCTTGCGCCATGTTAGACCTCGAAAGAGCAATGGCGGACGAGTGGGGATACTGACGGATGAGCGATTACGACTACGACCTCTTCGTGATTGGCGCGGGCTCGGGCGGCGTCCGTGGCGCGCGCATGGCGGCGTCGACCGGCGCGCGCGTCGCGATCGGCGAGGGCCGACGCATCGGCGGAACATGCGTGCTGCGCGGCTGCGTGCCGAAGAAGCTGTTGGTCTACGCCTCCCACTTTCGCGACGACTTCGAAGACGCGGTCGCCTATGGCTGGCGCTCGAAGTTGCCGACGCACGATTGGACGAAGCTGATCGCGAACAAGAACGAGGAGACCGACCGGCTGAACGGCATCTATATCGGCCTCCTGAAGAACGCCGGCGTCGAGATTCACGAAGGCTATTGCCGCATGATCGATCCGCACACGGTGCGCGTCGGCGAACATGCGGTGACGGCCGAGCGCATTCTGATCGCATCCGGCGCCCACCCGTTCATTCCCGACATTCCCGGCGCCGACACGGGCATCACGTCAGATGAGGCGCTCGATCTTTTGAATCAGCCCCGGCGGATCGTGATTGTCGGCGGCGGCTATATCGCGGTCGAGTTCGCCGGCATCTTCGCCAATCTCGGCAGCGAGGTGACGATGCTTGTGCGCGCGGAAGAGTTGCTGCGCGGCTTCGATGACGACATTCGGGTCGAGCTCTCGCGTGCGATGCAGGCGCTCGGCGTCGAGATCCATACCCGGACGACGCCGGTCAAGATTGAGCGCGATTCTTCCGGCTCGACGGTCACGACGAACCATGGCCAGGAAATCTCGACGGACCTCGTCATGTTCGCGACCGGGCGCGTGCCGAACACGCATGGCATGGGGCTCGAGGACATCGGCGTGAAGCTCGGCCGGAACGGCGCGGTCGAGGTCGATGAGTATTCGAAGTCTTCGGTCGACAATATCTACGCCGTGGGCGACGTCACGGACCGCATGGCCCTGACGCCGGTCGCCATCCACGAGGCGATGTGCTTCGTCGACACCGTCTATCGGGACAAGCCGCGCTCGCCGGACTACGAATATGTCCCGACCGCCGTCTTCAGCCAGCCCCCGATCGGCACGGTCGGCCTTTCGGAGGCGGACGCGATCGCGAAATACGGCGAGGTCGACGTCTACACGTCCCGTTTCCGCCCGATGAAGCACACGCTGACCAAGCGCGAGGCCTTCAGCTTCATGAAGCTGATCGTCGAGCCGAAGTCGGATCGAGTGGTCGGCTGTCACATGATCGGCGACGACGCGGCGGAGATCGCCCAGGGCCTCGGCATCGCGCTCAAGGCGGGCGCGACCAAGGCCGACTTCGACGCGACGATCGGCATTCACCCGACGGCCGCGGAGGAGTTCGTGACCATGCGCGAGAAGCGCGCGCCGAAGCAGGCGGCCGCCGCGGAGTAGCTTCAGGTTGTCCGGGCGGCGCGGGTTTCGTATACCGTCAGGCCAACTTGTGGATAACCCGTGCGTCCGCGCGGGCGAAAGAGGTTCCGATGCTGGAAAAGTGGACGCCGAAGACGTGGCGGTCGAAGCCGATTCGCCAGGCCCCGAAATACGAGGACGAGGCCGCGCTCGAGGCCGCGCTCGGCACGATCCGTGGCATGCCGCCGCTGGTGTTCGCCGGCGAGGCGCGGCGGCTGAAGGAGCGTCTGGCGAGCGTCGCGCGCGGCGAGGCGTTCCTGCTGCAGGGCGGCGACTGCGCCGAGAGCTTCGCGGAGTTCCACGCCGACAACATCCGCGACACGTTCCGCGTGCTGCTGCAGATGGCGGTGGTGTTGACCTATGGCGGCGGGCTGCCGGTCGTTAAGGTCGGCCGCATCGCCGGCCAGTTCGCGAAGCCGCGCTCGTCCGACATGGAGACGGTCGGCGACGTGGCGCTGCCGAGCTACCGCGGCGACATCATCAACGGCGCCGACTTCGAGGCGTCGGCGCGGCGGCCGGATCCTGCGCGGATGATCACCGCCTACAGCCAAGCCTCCGCGACGCTGAACCTGCTGCGGGCCTTCGCCCAGGGCGGCTATGCCGATCTGCACGAAGTGCATCGCTGGAACCTCGATTTCGTCGCCGAGAGCCCGCAGAGCGACAAGTACCGCGCGCTGGCTGACCGGCTGACCGAAACGCTGGAGTTCATGGCGGCCTGCGGCCTGACGTCGGAGACGACGCCGCAGATCCGCGAGACGGAGTTCTTCACCTCGCACGAAGCGCTGCTGCTGCCGTTCGAGGAGGCGCTGACCCGCGTCGATAGCACGTCCGGAGACTGGTACGATGTCTCCGCCCATCTCCTCTGGGTGGGCGATCGGACGCGCGACCTCGATGAGGCGCATGTCGAGTTCCTGCGCGGCGTGAAGAACCCGCTCGGCATGAAGTGTGGTCCGTCGATGGATCCGGACAACCTATTGCGCCTGATCGATCGGCTGAACCCGGAGAACGAGCCGGGCCGGCTGACGTTGATCTGCCGCATGGGCGCCGAGCAGGCCGCCGCCAAGCTGCCGCCGCTGGTGCGCGCGGTCGAGGATGCGGGCCGGGTCGTGGTCTGGTCATGCGATCCGATGCACGGCAATGTCGTCAAGTCGACGACCGGCTTCAAGACGCGGCCGTTCGACCTGATCCGGCGGGAGGTGCAGACCTTCTTCGACGCGCTCCGCGCCGAAGGCGCCCATCCGGGCGGCCTGCATCTGGAGATGACCGGCAAGGACGTGACGGAGTGCACGGGCGGCGCCCAGGAGATCACGGACAAGATGCTCGCGGATCGCTATCACACCCACTGCGATCCGCGGCTGAACGCTTCCCAATCTCTGGAGCTGGCGTTTATGGTAGCGGAAGCGCTCAAGGCCGAGCGCGATGCGCGCGGGCGGGCCGACGCAGCCTGACCAACGCGGGCGTCCCACCCATGCTGCTGCCCTGAGTCCGCCCATGCGCCCTGATGTCGACGATATCCCGCGGTATACCGACGCCTACTTCCGCAAGAGTAAGGAAACGGTCGGCCGCTTCGGCGACGTCCGGGCGACCTATGCGATCTTCATGCGTCGCCCGGTGCTGTACACCGGCGAGTTGACGGTGCAGTGGCTGCGCGCGGTCGCGGCCGAGCGCGGTGTGACGTTCGAGATCGAAACGCCCTACCAGGAAGGCGATTGGGTCGGCGCCGGCGAGCCGATGCTTTACATCTCCGGTTCGCTGTTTCACCTCGTCGATCTGGAGACGCTCTACCTCCAGATGCTCGGCGCGGCGAGCGTCGCCGCCTACAACGCCTATATGATGGCCCAGGCGCTGCCGAAGACGGCGTTCCTCGCGATGGACGCCCGACACTGCGCCGGCGTCGACATGGCGGAACTGATGGCCTACGCGGCCAGCGTCGGCTCCAAGGCTGCGCAGGCGAAGGGCGCCGTCGGCTTCATCGGCAATGCGACTGATGCGACGGCGCATTTCTTTCAGCAGCAGCGCGGGCTCGGCACCATGCCGCACGCGCTCATCGGCTATGCGGGTTCGACGCTGCGCGCGGCCGAAATGCTGCACGAGACCTATCCGGACGAGAACCTGACCGTCCTCGTCGACTATTACGGGCAGGAGATCACGGATTCGCTGGACGTGGCGAAGCGCTTTCCCGACCTTGCCGCGGCGGGTCGGCTCGCTTTCCGACTCGATACCCATGGCGGACGCTACCTGGAGGGCATGGACCTGCAGTCGTCCTACGCCGTGCTCGACCGCTGGGCGCCGAACGCCATCCGAAGCTACCGCACCGAGACCGAACTCCGTCATCTTGTCGGCACGGGCGTGACCGCCGCATCGGTCTGGCGGCTGCGGGAAGCGCTCAACGAAACCGGCTTCGAGAACGCAAAGATCGTCGTAAGTTCGGGGTTCGGCGTCGAGAAGTGCCAGACGATGGCGATCGCCAACGCGCCGATCAACGTCGTCGGCACGGGCTCTTTCCTGCCGGATCGCTGGTCCGAGACCTACGCCACCGCCGACGTGATCGAGTATGACGGCAAGGCGAGCGTAAAAGTCGGCCGCGAGTTCCTGCTTTCCAAGCGCAAGGCCGCCCGAAACGGCGCTGCGCCGTCGTGACCTAAGGACCGGCTTCGCACATGACGGACCGTTTGCGGATCGGGATCGCCCAGATCAATCCCGTCGTCGGAGATATCGGCGGCAACGTCGAAAAGGTAAAGGCGGCGCGGGCGAAGCTCGCCGACGCCGATCTTATTGTTTATCCGGAACTCGTCATTTCCGGCTACATGCCGGAAGACATTGTCATGAAGCCGAGCTTTTCGGCCGATTGCCGCCGGGCCGTCGAGAGGCTTGCCGCCGAAATGGGCGAGGGGCCGGCGCTCCTGGTCGGCACGCCCTGGCCGGAGGGAGACAAGGTCTACAATGCCGTGGCGCTGCTCGACGGCGGCGAGATTATCGGCGTCCGCTACAAGTACGACCTGCCGAATTACGACGTCTTCGACGAAAAGCGCGTGTTCGACGCTGGCCCCCTGCCGGGGCCGATCAACTTCCGCGACGTCCGCATCGGCGTGCCGATCTGCGAGGACATCTGGACGCCGGACGTGGTCGAGTGCCTGGAGGAAAGCGGCGCGGAGATGCTGCTGGTGCCGAACGGCTCGCCGTTCGAGCTCGGCAAGCCGGAAGTGCGGCTGCAGCTGGTCGTCGCGCGGATCATCGAAAGCGGCCTGCCGCTGGCCTACGTCAACATCGTCGGCGGTCAGGACGAACTCGCCTATGACGGCGCCTCCTTCGTTATCGACGGCGACCGGCATCTCCGCTGCCAGATGCCCGGTTGGCGTGAGGACTTCGCGATCACCGAATGGGAGCGGGGTGAGGACGGCCGCTGGACCTGCGCCTCCGGTCCGATCGAGGACGTGCCGGAAGGCCTGCCGTCGATGTACCACGCGGCGATGCTGGGCCTGCGCGACTATGTCGACAAGAACGGCTTTCCGGGCGTCGTGCTCGGGCTCTCGGGCGGCATCGATTCCGCGCTATCGGCGGCGATCGCCGTCGACGCGCTCGGCCCCGAGCGGGTGCGTTGCGTGATGATGCCCTCGCCCTACACCTCCCAAGAGAGCCTGGAGGACGCCGCGGAGGTCGCTCGCTATCTCGGCGTCGAGTACGAGACCATCTCGATCGGCCCGGCGATGGAGGCGTTCAAGGCGATGCTGTCCGACGCCTTCGCCGGCAAGGATGAGGACATCACGGAGGAGAACATCCAGTCGCGCGCGCGGGGCCTGACCCTGATGGCGATCTCCAACAAGTTCGGGCACATGGTGCTGACGACTGGAAACAAGTCCGAAATGGCGGTCGGCTACGCCACGCTCTACGGCGACATGTGCGGCGGCTACAATGCCATCAAGGACATCTACAAGACCAAGGTGTTTGAGCTCTGCCGCTGGCGGAACGATCACGCGCCGACCGACGTGCTGGGGCCCGCCGGCGCCGTCATGCCGGAACGCGTCATCGCGAAACCGCCCTCGGCGGAACTCCGCCCCGACCAGAAGGACGAGGATTCGCTGCCGCCTTATGACATCCTGGACGGGATCCTCGAACGCCTGATCGAAGGCGAGCAGTCGGTCGATGAAATCGTCGCGGCCGGGTATGAGGAAGAGACCGTCCGGAAGATATGGCGGCTCCTGGAAATCTCCGAATACAAGCGCTTCCAGGCGCCGCCCGGCGTTAAGATCACGCGCCGCAATTTCGGCCGCGGGCGTCGCTACCCGATGACCAACGGATACCGCCGCAACATCTGAGGCCGGCTGCGCGACAAATTGGGGGGAAGCGATGGCGACGACCGACCGGCGCGTGGCGCTGATCACCGGATGCGGCAAGCAGAACGGCATCGGCGCGGCGACCGCTAAGCGGCTTGCGGCGGCGGGGGTCATCGTCGCGGTCTCCGACGTCGCGGCGGCCGGCGTCGAGAACGACAATGCGGTCGCGCGCGAAGGCATGGCCTGGCAGGGCCTCGATACGCTCGTCCAGCAGATCGAAGATGCGGGCGGCCAGGCGTTCAGCCTCGTCGGCGATGTGTCAAGCGAGCAGGGCGCGGCCGATCTGGTCGCCGAAGCGGTCGCGAAATATGGCCGCCTCGACATTCTGGTGAACAACGCCGGCGCGCCGCATGGCAAGGACCGCGGTCAGATCGAGGACGTTCCGCTCGAAGGCTGGGACGCGGTCATGGCGATCAACGCCCGCGGCGTCTTCCTGATGACGCGCGCCGCCGTACCGCACATGAAGGCGCGGAAGTGGGGGCGGATCATCTCCATGTCCTCGGTCGCAGGCCTCTACCCGCTGCCGGAGCGGGCGGCATATTCGGCCTCGAAGGCCGCGGTGATCGGGTTGACGCGGTCCGTCGCCTACGACCTCGCCGGCTTCGGGATCACGGTCAACTGCGTCTGCCCCGGCTCGATCCGTACCGACCGCGCGATCTCCTCCACGCTGCGCGCCGGCTGGACGGACGTCGACGCGGGCCTGAAGGAACGCGCCAAGGAAATCACGGTCGGCCGCCATGGCCTGCCGGACGAGGTGGCGGCGACGATCGCGCATCTTGCGTCGGACGACGCCGGCTTCATTACCGGCCAGGCATTTGTCATCGACGGCGGCGGCTTGCCGCCCAGCGCCTTCTGACGCGATCCGGAGCGCCTTGATTCCGCCAGAATTTGACGTCTGATTCCGGGCGAATTTTGGCGTGCTTGCGCCGACGAGGCTTTAGGGGCGGACAAAGTGAACAGAACGAAGGCCGCGCGATCCATCCGGCGTGGTATGGGCGGCGTTGCGCGCCGCGAATTGCTGGCCGGCATGATGGCGGCAGCGGTGGGCCTGCCTGCCGGGCGGCTGGCGCTGGCGGACGTCAATCCGGCGATCGCGCTCGCGCCGCCGGCGCCGTTCGACTTCGATCGCCTGATCGCGCGCGCCAAGAGCCTCGCGGCGGCGCCGTTCCGACCGGCCGTCGTCGCGCAGCCCGACGTTCTGCAGCGCATTGACTACGACGCCCACTGGAGGATCCGGTTTCGCAAATCGGCGACGGCCGGGCCGGCTGGTCCTGGCGCGCCGGTGCAGTTCTTCCATCCCGGCCGATACTTCCCGGAACCGGTCGCGATTCATTTCGTCGAGAATGGCGAAGCGCGCGAAGTGCTTTATCGGCCTGAGTATTTCGACATGCCGGCGGACAGTCCGGCGCGGGAGTTGAACGAACCGGGTTTTGCGGGCTTCCGCGTCATGCGGCCGGGGCTGGAGCCCGACTGGGTCTCGTTCGTCGGCGCCTCCTATTTCCGGACGGATGGACCGTTCGCGCAATACGGCCTTTCCGCTCGCGGCGTCGCCATCGATGCGGGATTGTCCCGGCCGGAGGAGTTTCCGCGCTTCTGCGCCTTCTGGCTCGGGCCGCCCGATGTCGGCGAGGACGTCGATCTCGTCGCCTGGGCGCTGCTCGACGGCCCCTCGATCGCCGGGGCCTATCGGTTCGGCCTGAAACGCGGCGCGCCGGGCGTCGGTCATCGGACGGATGTTCAGGCCCGCCTCTTCATGCGGAACGCCGTCGAGCGGTTCGGCGTCGCCCCGCTCACCAGCATGTACTGGTATTCCGAACGCGACCGCGTCATCGCCGACGACTGGCGGCCCGAAATCCATGACAGCGACGGGCTCGCCATGGCGACCGGCGCGGGCGAACGTATCTGGCGCGCGCTCGACAATCCGCGCGAGCCGACGACCGTGAGCTTCATGGACGACAACCCGCGCGGCTTCGGCCTGACTCAGCGCGACCATGATTTCACGCACTACCAGGATGACGGCGCGTTCTACCACAAGCGTCCCTCTGCCTGGATCGAGCCCCGGGGCGATTGGGGCAAGGGCGCCGTGCAGCTGATCCAGCTGCCGACCGGGGAAGAGACCTGGGACAACATCGTCGCCTACTGGACGCCGGAGACGCAGCCGGTCGCGGGCGACGCGCTGGCCTACGACTATGCGATCCACTGGGTCGATCGCGACCCGCCGCCGCCGGGCGGTCTGGCGTCGGTGATCGCCACGCGCCAGGGCCACGGCGGCGTTGCGGGTCAGCCGCTGCCGGAGGGCGTCAACAAGATGGTCGTCGATTTCGCCGGTCCGTCGCTGAAGGGGCTCGATCGCGAGTCCGGCGTCGAACCCGTCGTCGAGGCCAGAGGCGGCGCGATCCTGGAGCCTGTCGCGGCCCGACCGATCGTCGGGACGGACGCCTGGCGGCTGTCGTTCGATTTCGACATGGCGGGCGACGATCCGGTCGACCTGCGCGCCTATCTCCGCAAGGACGGCGCGCCGCTGACGGAGACCTGGCTCGCCCTCGCGCGGGTGCGGCCGCGGCGCTAGAGCAGGATCGCCTTAGGTAGCAACGTTTCGCACGTCATAGCTCGCCTTCGACAAGGAGCCGGCCGCGCAGCGATGCGGGGCCATCGGAAGCGGTCGGCGACGCGGCTCGAAGGCGAGCTATGACGCGCCCGAAGGGTGGCGCAGAGCCGCCCCTTGGGTGCGTCGCGACGCTTGCCC
>DAINCG010000046.1:0-9884 GCA_036732525.1 Pseudomonadota bacterium
GAATACGGCATGCGGGTGGGATTCTGGCGCCTGCTGGACGTGCTGAAGCGCTATGAGATCGGCGTGACGCTCGCGATCAACGGCATCGTCTGCGAGACCTATCCGCGCGTCGCCGAAGCGGCGCTGGAGGCGGGCTGGGAGTTCATGGGCCACGGCTTCGAGCAGATGCCGATGCACCGGGTCGAGGACCAGCCGGCCGCCATCGCCAAGACCATCGAGACGATCCGGACGTTTACCGGCAAGGCGCCGCGCGGCTGGGAGAGCCCCGGCCTGACCGAGACCTTCGAGACAGCCGACCATCTGAGCCAGGCAGGCATCGAGTATGTCGCCGATTGGGTGCTCGACGATCAGCCGGTCGAACTGGCGACGGCGCACGGGCCGCTGATCTCGATCCCCTACACGGTCGAGACCAACGACATCCCGATGATGGCGCTGCAGAGCCACAGCTCCGAGGAATGGATGACCCGCGGCGGCGACCAGTTCGACCAGCTGCACCGGGAAAGCGCGGACATCACGCGCGTCATGTCGATCAGCCTGCATCCCTACATCACCGGCGTCCCGCACCGGATCGGCTATCTGGAACGGCTGCTAGCGCACATGCGCGCCCGCGACGACGTCGCCTTCTGGCGGGGCGAACAGGTCGTCGACTGGTACAAGGCCGCGCGCGGCTGATCGCCTTCGCGGACGTCCTCGGACGATCCTCAAGAAATCCCCACGCAATCCCCACGCAATCCCGACGCCGGCCTCAAGCGGGCGCGGCGGGCGCGGCTTAGGTTCCTTTGCATCGAACGGGCGGAACGGTCCGGCCCGGCGACAGCAAAAGGAGCAGCACAATGCCTCTCGTCGATATCCAGGTCATCGAAGGCGTTTTCGACGCAAACCAGAAGAAGGCCATGATCCGGGACGTGACCGAAGCCATGGTCGCCATCGAAGGCGAAGCCATGCGCGGCGTCACCTGGGTTCGCGTCCAGGAGTACGCCAGCGGCGAATGGGGCATCGGCGGCAAGGCGCTGACCGCCGCCGACGTCAAGGCCCTCGCCGACGCCTGAGCGGTCCCAATCGGCCCCGCCAGACAAACCTGACCAGACCAACCAAACCTCAAGGAGATCTGAAATGTTCAAGCTGACCACGACCGCCTTCGCCCTCGCCGCCGCCATGGCCGCGCCTTCCGCATTCGCCGCCGTGTCCCTGAACGGCCCGGCCCTCGAAGGCATCGAGATCGAACCGATGGCGCCGGTCCAAGACGACGTATTCGAAGCCGTGTCCCTGAACGGCCCCGCGCTCGAAGGCATCGAGATCCAGCCGACGGCGCCGGTCCAGAACAAGTTCCTGGAAGGCCTGCCGACGAACGGCCCATCGCTCGAAGGCGTCGTCGTTCGTTGAACCGATGTCGATCGGGCGCCTCCGCGGTTGGCAGATTGCTGGCCGCGTAGGCGCCCGATCCCGGAGACCCGCCATGCGCATGACGTTCGTCAAGGTCGCGCTCCAGTTCGCCGCGCTACTGCTCGCAGGAGCATCGGCCTTCGTCGAGACGGCGCCGCTCCGCGTCGATATCGTCGATCGGAATATACGTTTCGTCGACGGCGCCGGCGCGCCAATCGCCGATGGCGCCTTGAATGACCGGGAAGCAATCATCGGCGACCCCGCCACCGGCGGCTATCGCGCGCGGATCGTTGCCGTTGTCGCCGATCCGTTCAGTGATGGTTCGGTTCGACGGCTGTACGACGTGCGCTACTTCCATGACGCCTCGGGCGAGTGGCGGTCGATCTGCGCGGCCGGACCGCAAGGTTTGATGCTCGCGGCGGCGCTCCCAGGCAAATGGACTGCGGACGGGCTGTACCAGCCGCTTTCCGACGGCGCATTCACGTTCAACTGCTCCGCCGGCGCGCACGTCAAATGCCTTCGCCTGGGCTACGCGCCCTGGCTCAAGGACGCCGCCGGCCGGAGCCTGGCCGCCAAGCACCAGGCCTGCACCCGCATGATGCGGGCGGATTATTGCGGCACGGGCCGGCCGTTCACCGTCGCCGGCAAACGCATTCAGGTGCTCGATTCCAACCAGCCGAGCACGTTCCGCTATGGGCGCCTTGAAGCGATCTGGGACGAGAACGGCGCGCGCTGCCTGGCGCAGGTCCGCGCGCCCGAAGTGCACCCAATGCAGGAAGTCCTTGAAGCCTGTCCACGGCTTGCGGCGCCCACGACGGATTGCACGGAAGAGCGTTTCCAGGCCGATCCCCGCGCGGTACTGGCGAACCGATCCTAGGCGGACGGGCGCGGCCTAAAAGTCGCGCGCCGCCAGAGCCTTGGCGACCTGGGCGCGGATGGCGTCGTTCTGAAAGTCCATCGAGGCGAGGAAGTGCGCGGCGGTGGCGTCGGGCTTCTTGCGCCGCGCGACCGCCGCCCAGTGCGCCGCCTGGGCGGCATCGCCGTTCAACTCATGCGCCGCCACGGCGATCAGATCGATAAGGAAGTGCGCCCGTGGGCTGGCTGCGGCGGCGGTCGCCATGCGCGCGGCTTCGGCCGGGTCGCCTTGGCCGAGATGCGCCATCGCCTCGACGCCGCGCATGGCATAGAGCAGAGGATCGAGCGGGCTCAATTCCATCGCGAGACGCGCCCACTGCGCCGGCTTCGGCAGCCGGCCGAGCATCGTCTCGACATAACTGCGGGCATAATGGCCGTGGGCGTAATTGGGGGACAGCGTCGTCGCCTGGTCGAACCACGCCCCGGCCCCGTTCCAGTCGGCCGCGATCCAGTGGGCGCGGCCCATGGCGAAATTCGTGAACGGGTCGAGCGGATCGAGTTCGACGCTTCGATCTGCGTACCGGCGGGCGGCGGCGACCTCCGCCAGCCTGTCTGTCGTATAGCCCATGAACGCATTCTGGAAATGGGCGAGCGCAAGCCCGGCATGGGCGCGGGCGAAATTCGGGTCCAGCTTGAGGGCCTCGGCGAAATGCCCAGCCGCCGCTGCGTTGCCCGTCTCGGTATAGAGGTGCATCTCCTTGAGACCGAGGTGATATGTCTGCCAGGCGTCGAGCGCTTCCGCCGCCTGGCGCTGGGCCTGGAGCGCCTCGTTCAGCGGGATCTGCAGTTCCAACGACCCGACGACGCCGCGCAAGAGCTCTTCGCGCATCTCCGGCAGCCGATCGAAGCCGCCGCTGAAGCGGTCGCCCCAGACCAGCGCGCCCGACCGCGCGTCCACGAGTTCGACCCCGACCGAGATTGACGGCCCGAACACCTCGACGATGCCGGTCACGCAATAGCGGACGCCGAGCACGCGGCCGATCTCGACAATGTCCGGGTCCGGGTCGCGAAAGCGGAAGGACGACCCGCGCGCGATGACGAAGAGCCAGCGCAGGCGGCCAAGCGCCAGTATGAGCTCCTGGGGAATGGCGTCTGCGAGGCCGGCCATGCCATCGGTCATGCCGAGGAGGCGGAAGGGCAGGACGGCGATCGTCGGCTTGCCGACCGAATTGTGCAGTCCTTCGGTCGGCGCCGCTTCGGACGGCGGCGGCGCGGTCGCGACGATCGGCGCCGCCGCGGCTTCGACGGACTCGACCGCGGCCGCGAACTGGAAGCCGCGGCCGCGCACGGTGCGAATGAATTCCTGGCGTTCGCCGTCGTCGCCGAGCGCGCGCCGCGCGGATTTGATCGCCGTCGAAATCGTCGCTTCGGAGACGACGCGCCCGTTCCAGACCGCCTCGACGATCCGATCGCGGCCGACGACGGCGCCCGCTTCCTCCAGAAAGAAAGCGATCAAGTCGAATACCAGCGGCTCGACCGCCACCGGCGCCCCTTCGCATGTCAGCGAATAGGCGCCGCGATCCAGCTCGAAACGGTCGAAGCGGTAGATCATGACGGCGCCGATTATCTCCTGCGCCGGCCTGCCGCTCAAGAAAGTGCGCGGCTCAGCCCTGCTGCAATTCGATCATGTTGCCGCAGCCGTCGTCGAAGAAGACCTGCTTCGAGCCCTTGCCGACCAGGCTTTCGTAGACCCAGCACTCGATCCCGCGTGCGGCGAGTTCGGCCTGTGCGGCCTCGATGTCGTCGACGGCGAGCGCGACGTGCGGCCGGGTCGGGTCGTGCTTCTCCGAGCGGGCGGCCGGCGACTGGCCGTCCGATCCCATGATGTGCAGTTGCTGGCCGCCCGGCTGGACGTTGGCCCAGAAGCCCGGAATGCCGTTGATATGACCGCGCTTCGGGTCGACTTCGAGGCCCAGCACGTCGCAGTAGACGGTCTTCGCGTCCGCCAGGCTCTTCTCGTCCGTCGGCACGCGCAGGCCTGCATGCATCAAGCCCAGCACCTTGATCGGCATGGTTCCCTCCTGTTCGCTTCTCGGTTTCGAACATCGCAGCTTACGCGCAGACGCGGGTCTAGGTCAGCGCTGCCGTTCGGCGCTAGACTTGCCGAAAATCGACGCTGGAGGAAGCGCCCATGCCGCTCGAAACCGCTGCGTCCGCCCGGTCCGGGCGCGCCTATCCGTTCGCAATCCGACCGCTCGGCGATGTCGCCGGCGCCGAGATCACCGGGGTCGACCTGCGTGAGCCGCTCACCCCAGAACTCCGCGACGCCGTCATGGCGGCGCTCGAAGAATTCCACGTGCTGTGCTTCCGCGACCAGGACCTGACGAAGGAGCAGCAGTTCGACTTCACGCTGAACTTCGGCGAGATCGAAGGCCATGTCGGCCGCCTGAAGAGCGGCGAGCAGTATCCCGTCGTCCATACAGTGACGAACCTGGACGAGCAGACAGGCCTGCCGACGGCGACGCCGAGCACGCACGGCAACTATTTCTGGCACACGGACAAGTCCTATCACGACATCCCGTCCCTGCTGACCATGCTGCACGCGATCCAGGTGCCGCCCGAAGGCGGCGACACGCTGTTCGCGAACATGCTGCTGGCCTACGAAGCGCTGCCGGCGGACGAGAAGGCCGCGCTCGACGGCCTCCATGCGATCCATTCCTGGGAGGCGAGCCGCAAGAACACCGGCAACCGCCCGGCGACGGAGGAACAGAAACGCGAACGGCCGCCGGTCCGCCATCCGGTCGTGCGCACGCACCCGGACGGGCGGAAGTCCCTCTATCTCGGCATGCACATCAGCCATGTCGACGGCATGGACTACGACGAAGGACGCGCCCTGCTCGCCGACCTGCTGGAACGGGCGACGGCGGATCGCTTCGTCTACCGCCACGCCTGGCGGCCGGGCGATCTCACGCTTTGGGACAACCGCGTCCTGCTGCACCGGGCCGACCGCAATTACGACATGGCGACCTATCCGCGCGTCCTGCACCGGACCGTCGTCAAGGGAACCCGGCCCGTCTGACCGGCAGCGTCGGACCGCCCGCATCGAACACGCCTGGAGATCGAATTCATGCTCGTTATGGACGCCATGGCCCGCATTCTGCGGCAGGAAGGCATCGACACCCTGTTCTGCTTCCCGACGACGCCGATCATCGAGGCGGCCGTCGCGGCGGGTCTCCGCCCGGTGATCTGCCGGCAGGAGCGGGTCGGCGTCGACATGGCGAGCGGCTTCGCCCGCGTCGCCAACGGCAAGCCGCCGGCAGTCTTCGCCATGCAATACGGCCCGGGCGCGGAAAACGCCTTCCCCGGCATCGCGTCCGCCTATTCGGATTCCGCGCCCGTTCTGCTGCTGCCGCTCGGCCACAACCGGGACATGGCGCAGGTCTTCCCGACCTTCAAATCGTCGCGGACCTACGCCTCGGTGACGAAGCAGGTGGAGGAGATCACGCTGCCGGAGCATGTCGGCGGGGTGATGCGGCGCGCCTTCAACGCGCTGAAGAACGGCCGGCAGGGCCCGGTCATGGTCGAGACGCCGAACGACGTCGTAAAGCAGGAATTGGCCGCCGAGCCCGCCTACAAGGTCGTCGATCGGACCCGGTCCGCCGGCGATCCGGACGACATCGAGCGGGCGGCGGAGATGCTGGTCGCCGCATCGACGCCCGTGCTGCTCGCCGGGCAGGGCGTCCTCTACGCCGAGGCGTCGCCCGAGCTGCTGGAACTGGCGGAACTGCTGCAGGCGCCGGTGATGACGACCAACGACGGCAAGTCGGCCTATCCGGAAGACCATGCGCTGGCGCTCGGCTCCGGCGGCATCGTCTATACCGGCCACGGCAAGCGCCTGCTGGCGGAGGCCGATTTGATCTTCGGCGTCGGCGCGAGCCTGACGCCGCACCGCATCACCAGCCCGGCGCTGCCAGAGGGCGTCAAGGTGATCCACGCGACCAACGATGCCCGCGACCTCAACAAGAATTACACGACCGAGATCGGCATCCTGGGCGACGCCAAGCTCGTGCTGAAGGCGCTCGCCGCATCCGTCCGCGACCGGCTCAAGGCGAAGCCGCGCGACGACGCGATGGCGAAACGGATCGCCGCCGTGCGGGAGCCCTGGCTCGCCGAATGGCAGGCGAAGCTGACCAGCGCCGAAGTCCCGATGACGCCCTACCGCGTCATCCACGAGTTCATGCAGACGATCGATCCGGCGGACGCGATCGTCACCCACGATTCCGGCAGCCCGCGCGACCAGATCCTGCCGTTCTACCGGGCGACGAAGCCGAGGGGCTATTTGGGTTGGGGCAAATCGCACCAGCTCGGCACCGGGCTCGGCCTCGCGATCGGGGCGAAGGTCGCTGCGCCGGACAAGTTCTGCGTCAACTTCATGGGCGACGCCGCCTTCGGCATGACCGGCCTCGACTTCGAGACCGCCGTCCGCGCCGGCATTCCGCATTGCACCGTGGTCCTGAACAATTCGACGATGGCGATCGAAATCCCGCACATGCAGCTCAGCCACGAGCGGCACAACGCCCGCGACCTCGGCGGCAACTACGCCGCCCTCGCCCGCGAACTCGGCGGCTGGAGCGAGCGGGTCGAGGATCCGAACGACATCGGCCCGGCCTTCCTTCGCGCCAAGCGCGCGACGGAAGACGGCAAGGCCTGCCTCTTGGAATTCATCACCAGCGCCGAAACGGCGTTCTCCAACCGGAGCTGACCGGCCCTACCAGCGAAAGCCCACGTGCTTCGAAATCGGCCGGTAGGCATTGGTCTGCACGTTGTCGGCGAGCGGCCGGCCATAGGCGTGCCATTCGGCCAGTTCGGCCTTCGCTTCCGGCAGCATTTTTTCGGGATCGGTCAGGTCGGCGACGCAGTGCGGGCCTTCCCACTCGTAGAGCGCCAGATATTTCGGCCCCATCGGCTTGTCGCCGAAGCGCGGGTCGCGCCGGACCCGGAACCGCGCGCCGGCCAGATAGCCCGGAATGCGGACCAGATTCGGCACGTGCGAATGGTCGTACCAGGCGTTCCATTCCGCTTCCTTGGCGGGATCTTTGACGTCAGCCATGACCAGGTTGATGTAGTGGTCGTCCCGAAGCAGCGGATTGCCGAGCGCCGGGCCGCTCAACTGTTCGTAGACCATGGAGCGGACGTCGGTCTTTCCGGGTATGGCGTCGAAGAGCGCCCGCTCGTCGATCGCCCGCGGGTCCTTGTCGGCATTGTTTGCGGCGAAGACCAGGGACATGGCGTCCATATCGGCGACGCTGTAGAGCGCCAGATACTTGATCGGCCCGCGGACGCTGACATAGCGCCACCCCCAGAGCCAGCCCGGAATCTCGAGCAGTTTCGGCACGTGGTGGTAGTACCAGCTGTTGAAGGCGTCCTCGTGCTCGGGCGCGATATTGGCCTGCACGAGCAAAAGGAAGGGTCCCCTGTGGGCGTCCATCATGATCGGTCTCCGCATCGGTCGCTCGCAGTGTCCGGCGCCCGGCGCCGGCCGTCCATCCCGGCCCCATATCAGTCGGCCATATCGGAGCAACGTCTTGCCCGACGGCGGTCCGCGCCCTGACAATGCGGCGTCAACCCACGACGGAGGGACCGGCCGTGAAAGGTCTTCGCCGGATCGCCATGGCGCTGCTGCTGGCGCCCTCGGGCGCGCTTGCCGCCTGCCCGGACGACGCCGCGGTCGCGGCGCTCGCCGCCGACATGCTCGCCGACAAGGCGCATGCGCCGCTCCGCCTTGATAGTCTGGAAGACGGGCGCTGCGCCCAGGCGAAGCTCGTGCCGCTCTTGGCGACGCGCTGGGGACCGCCCGTCGGCTACAAGGCGGCCCTGACCAGCCCGGCGGCGCAGGCCAGGTTCAAAGTCGACCAGCCGGTCCGGGGCGTGCTGCTCAGGGAGATGCTGCTGCCGTCCGGCGCAAAGGTTCCGGCCAACTTTACCTGGGCGGGATTTTATGAGGCCGACCTGCTGGTCGTGATCGCCGACGCCGACGTCAACGACGCGCGGTCGCCCGAAGACGTGCTCGCACATATCAGGGCGATTCGGCCGTTCATCGAATTGCCCGGCCTCGTCGTGCCCTCGCCGGAGGGGATCGACGGCGCCGTCGTCGCGTCGATCAATGCCGGCGCGCGGCTCGGCGTCATGGGCGACGAGGCGCCGGTCGACAGCGGGGGCGACTGGATTACGGCGCTCGCATCAATGGAGGTTGTCGTGACGGACGGCGACGGCGGGGAAATCGCCCGCGCGCCCGGCCGCGCCGTGCTCGGGCATCCGTTGAACGCCGTCCTTTGGCTGCGCGACGACGGCGTCCGCTTCAAGGCCGGCGATCTCGTCAGCGTCGGTTCGTTCGGTCCGCCGCTGAAGCCGGCCGCCGGTCTCGCAGTCACCGTCACATATCGCGGCCTGCCGGGCGACCCTTCGGCGACCGTGACGTTCGAGTAGGAGGCCCGGCATGAGCCCATCGCGTCTCAAGGCGGGCGACGTCGCGCTGGTGACCGGCGCGTCGAGCGGCATCGGCGCAGCGCTTGCCGAGATGCTGGTCCAGCGCGGCGTCCGCGTCGTCGGCGCCGCCCGCAAGCGCGACGGGCTGGATGCGATGGCGGCGCGGCTCGGCGAGCGCTTCCTCGCCTTCCCGCTCGACATCGCCGACGCCGCCGCGGCCGCCGCCCTGCCGGGCAGCCCGCCGCCCGGTTGGCGGGACATCGCCATCCTCGTCAACAATGCGGGCCACGATGCCGGCGGGCGCGACCGGTTCGACCGATGCGACGCCGACCACCTCGCCCGCATCGTCGAAGTGAACGTCGCGGGCCTGATCCGCGTCACGCGGGCGATCGTTCCGGGCATGCTGGCCCGCAAGGGCGGCGACATCGTCAATGTCGGCTCGACCTCCGGCCATTTCGCGCTGCCCAATGACGCCGCCTATGTGGCGAGCAAGTTCGCCATCAATGGCTTCACGCGTGCGCTGCGGGCCGATTACGACGGGATGGGACTCCGCGTCATCGAGGTCTCGCCCGGCGTCGCGCGAACCGGCTTCGCCGAGGCCCGGCATCATGGCGACGCCGCCAGGGCCGCCGCCTTCTACGACAGCTTCCCGGCCGTGCTGGAGGCCGAGGATGGCGATCCTCTTCGCGCTCGACCAGCCGCCGCACGTCACCATCGGCGAACTCTTGATGTTTCCGACCTCGGGTCCCTGAGCGCCAATGCCGGGAGCTTGCCTGCTTTGGAAGACGGGACGAACGGCCGCCACGGCCATGCTCGCGCTCGTCGCGGCCGATGCGCAGGCGGCGACGGCGCCCGGCCCCGGACAAGACTCGGGGTTCCCGCCAGGGTGCTTCATCGGGCAGCGAACCGACCGCAACATCTACGAAGTCGATCTCGGCCCGCCCGGCGAAATCAGCGTCCTCTCGCCGACGTTCCGCTTCCGCTATCCGGCCGCCTGCGACGCCGGGAACATCGAGCGGCGCCTCTACCGCAGGCGGACGACGCTGAACCTGCACGGGGACGTCGATGACGGCCGCTGCTACGCCTACGAGGACCGCGTCGCCCGCGACCCCTGGGGCGTCCGGCGACATAGGGCGCGTCGCCGCGCTTCAGCATCAGGC
>DAINCG010000046.1:9894-12870 GCA_036732525.1 Pseudomonadota bacterium
GGGGCGTCCGGCTATTCGGCCTGTTTCTGAGCGCCTATGAGCGCTTGTCCGACCTGGACGATCTCGCGGCGTCGCGCGGCGCGAAAAGCGGCAAGGACCCCTATGACCGCTGGACATACCGAGACGCTGACGGGCATGTCGCCGAGTTCGTCATGTGCCGCAAGACCGGCGATGTCGCGAGCCCCGACTGCGAGGCGCATACGATTTTCGAAGGCGCGCGCATGACGCTGTCATACAAGCGCGTCAATCTTCCGGCGCGGGACCAAATCCGCGCTTTCGCCGAGCGAATGCTGCGTTGCGCGCTCGGCCGCCCCCAACGCTGACGCCGCCAGGACCCAAAGACGCCATGCCAGACCCGATCCGCCTCGCCGTCGTTTCCGACATCCATCACGGCGAGGACAAGCTGACCAAGCGGGGCGCCGCAGCGCTCGGCCTGCTCGACGATTTCCTTCGCTTCGCCGGCGACTGGGGCGCCGACATGGTGGTCGACCTCGGCGACCGCATCTCGGACATCGACCGGCCGACGGACGCCCGCCTGCTCGCCGAGGTGGCGGCGCGCTTCGAAGGCATGAACACGCCCCGCGCCCACGTCAACGGCAATCACGACGCCGCCTTCCTGGGCGCGGCGGCGAACGCGGATGCGCTCGGCCAGGCGGACGGCAGCTTCGCCGTCGAACTGAAGGGATGGCGGCTGATCTTCTGGCAGGCGGACACGTTCATCCCGCTGCCCGATCCCTTCCGCATCCGTCCCTCCGACCTCGATTGGCTGGCCGCGGAGTTGCCGAAGAGCGACGCGCCGACGATCATCTTCAGTCATGCGCCGCTCGGCTCAGGCTCGATGGCCGGCAACTACTGGTTCCAGAACAATCCCGAGCACGGCGGCTATCCGAACGCCGACGCGGCGCGGCGCGTCATCGAGTCGGCCGGCCACGTCGTTCTGTGCGTCGCAGGCCATGTGCATTGGAACTCCCTCAACCGGATCGACGCCATTCCCTACGTAACCGTGCAGTCGTTGACCGAAAGCTTCACGACCGGCGGAGCGCCGGCCGCCGCGTGGGCGACGCTGGAGATCGGCGACGACATCCGCTGGCGGACCCATGGCCGCGACCCGATCGACGTCGCCATGCCGCTCCGGCGGCCGGGCGAGCGTTGGACGCCGCCCCTGCCGGCGCTCAGGCACAAGAAACGCGCATGGAAGGAGAGCGTGAGCCTTGGCGGGATCGAGGCCCTCCTGTTTGACCTCGACGGCGTGCTTTACCGGGACGAGGAGCCGATCCCGCACGCCCCGGAGTTCGTGAAATGGGCGACGGACCGCGGCCTGCAGGTCGCGGCGCTCACCAACAGTGCGGGGCGAAGGGCCCAAGACTATGCCGAGAAGCTCGCCTGGCTGGGTTACGCCATTCCGGCGGAGCGGATCATGACCGCCGGCATGGCGACGGCGCGCTGGTTGGCCGGCCGTGCGCCAGCGCCGAAGGTCCTCACCGTCGGTCCGGCGGCGCTCAAGGCGGAACTCCTGGCCGCCGGCTGCGTCGATGCCGGCGACGACGCCGATTTCGTCGTCGCCGGGATCGCGCCGGAGACGACCGTCGCAGACCTCGCCCGAGCCGTCCGTCGCATCCGCGCGGGGGCCGCCCTCGTCGTCACCAATCCGGACCTCACCCATCCGACGCCAGGCGGCTATGCGCCGGAAACCGGCGCGGTCCAGGCCTTCCTGGAAGCCGCCGGCGGCAAGCCTGCCGCGGTCGTCGGCAAGCCGAACGCCTTCATCTTCCGCCAGGCGCTCGACCTGCTCGGCCTGCCGCCGGAGCGCGTGTTGATGATCGGCGACACGCCGGAAACCGACATCGCGGGCGCGCGCGGCGTCGGCATGCCGGCCGCGCTCGTCGAAACCGGCAACCCGACCGACGGCGCCGCGGAGCTTCCGCCGACCGTCCAAGTCGCGGATTTGGCCGAGTTGCGCGGCCTTCTCGGCGGGTAGGCGGCGCAATCGCAATCGGCAAATTTCATTGACTGGACAGTCACAAAGACTTGGTCCTAGCATTCTTCCGCTGAACTTGCGGGCGCGCATACCCGGTCAGTTTCGCCCGGGATGCGGGAAGACGATGCGACAATCGTCACGCCCGTCAACTTGGAGGAAGATTCATGACCACGTCCAAGTCCGGGCTGAAAACGTCCCGCCGCCGCTTTCTGGGCATGACCGGCGCGGCGTCCGCCACCGCGATCGCCGCCCCTTACGTTCGCCGCGCCTATGGCGCCGGCACGATTTCCGTCGGTTTCTGGGACCACTGGGTCCCGGGCGCCAATGACGCCACTCGGAAGCTGGTCGAGGAGTGGTCGAAGAAGGAGAACGTCGAGGTCAAGCTCGACTTCATCACCTCCCAGGGCCGCAAGATCCTGCTGACGCAGGCGGCGGAAGCCCAGGCGGGCTCCGGCCACGACATCCTGGCCTTCTCGACCTGGTATCCGGCGCAGTACGCCGACAAGCTGCACGCGATGAACGACGTCGTCGAGCCGCTGATCGCGGAGAACGGCGCGGTCAACGGCACGGTCGAATATCTCGGCAAGGTCGACGGCAAGTGGCTCGCGGTCCCGGCGACCGTCGGCAGCCAGATGAAAGGCCCGTGCAGCCGGATCGACCTGCTGAAGAAGCACGCCGGCATCGACATCCAGGCGATGTACCCGGCCGGCGCCGCGCCGAACTCCAAGGACTGGACGCTCGAGACGTTCATGAAGGCGGCGAAGGCCTGTCACGCCGGCGGCAACCCGATCGGCATCGGCCTCGGCGTCACGTCGGACAGCGTCGATTCGGTCGGCGCCTTCTTCCACGCGTTCGGCGCGAAGCTCGTCGACGAGAAGGGCGACATCACCGTCAAGACGGACGAAGTGCGCGCCGCGCTCGCCTACATGGCTGAACTCGGCCCGCTGCTGGCGCCCGACGCGCCGGCGTGGGACGACGCGTCGAACAACAAGTGGCTG
>DAINCG010000046.1:12880-16514 GCA_036732525.1 Pseudomonadota bacterium
CGGGCAGGGCTCGATGATCATGAACCCGCCGAGCGCCTGGGCCGTCGCCAAGCGCGACGCGCCGGAGATCGCGGAGCAGTGCTGGTCGCATGGCTTCCCGTCCGGCCCTGCCGGCCGCTTCGGGCCCTTCCTCCCCTACTTCTGGGGCATCTGGGAATTCAGCCCGAACAAGGAAGCGGCGAAGAGCCTGCTGATCCACCTCTCGCAACGCGAGTCGGCCTACCAGATGGTCGAGGCGAGCGGCGGCTACGACATTCCCGCCTTCGCCAAGCTGACCGAGTTCGACACCTGGTCGAAGGTCGAGCCGCCGAAGGGCACGCTCTACCACTATCCCGACCCGCATCACGATCAGACGCTGTCGATTGCGGCGGCGCCCGCGCCGCACAAGATCGCGGTGCAGATTTACGCCCAGGGCGTCATGCCGAAGATGGTCGTGCGCATGATGCAGGGCGAGAGCATGGACGACGCGCTCAGCTGGGCCGAAAGCGAAGTCGAAGGCTTCATGCGGCAGTAGCGCTCCCGCGCTTCAAGTCCCCCCGCCGCGGCCGCGGCGGGGGGCGATTTTACCCAGCTGGAAGGAACGGACGACATGGCGACCGGCGGGCCTACGACCGTGGGCGGCGGGGCGGAAGCGGCGGTGCAGGCGCCGCCGCGCAGCCTGAAGAGCGTCATGCAGCGAAAGTCGACCATCGCTTTCCTGATGACGTTGCCGCTGCTGCTGCTGATTGGACTACTGGTGCTCTATCCGGCCGGGTACGCCGTGCACCTCGCGACGCTGAACAAGGGCATGACCAAGTTCGTGGGCTTCGGGAACTTCGACTTCCTGTTCGGCCGCGAGACCTTCTGGATGGTGGTGAAGCAGTCCTGCATCTTCGCCATCACGGCGGTGATCTTCAAAGCCTTGATCGGCTTCATCGTCGCGCACTTCGTGCACAACATCCCGAACAAGAAGCAGCGCAAGTGGCGCGGCATGCTGCTGGTGCCGTGGGTCATCCCGCCGGCGATGAGCACGCTCGCCTGGCTCTGGCTGTTCGACCCGTCCTACAGCGCCTTCAACTGGGTGCTGACCGAATTCGGCTTCGAGAAGATTCCCTGGACCGGCGACCCCTACTGGGCGCGGTTCTCCGTCATTCTCGTGAACATCTGGATCGGTTCGCCCTTCTTCATGATCATGTATCTGGCGGCGCTGAAGTCCGTGCCCGACCAGCTGTTCGAGGCGGCCCTTATCGACGGCGCCACCTGGTGGCAGCGCATCTGGTACATCACGATCCCGATGATGCGGAACATCATCGCGATTACGATCGTGTTCTCCCTGATCGTGACGTTCGCGAACTTCGACATCGTCCGCATCCTCACCGCCGGCGGGCCGCTGGATAAGACGCATGTTTTCGCGACATGGGCGTTCGTCGTCGGCATCGAGAGCGGCGACATACCATTGGGCGCCAGCGTGTCGCTCTTCATGATGCCGTTCCTGGCGATCATGGCGATCGTCATCCTGCGCGACATCGTCAAGCGGGGGAGCGAGGTCTGATGGCTACGGCGACTGAAACCATGGGCGCGGGCGCCGAAACCCGACCGCGCTACGGCAGCATGAGCCGGAGCAGACGTTGGGCGCTTCGCTGGTCCTACTTCTTCCTGGTGCTGTTCGCGATCTTCTTCCTGCTGCCGCCGATCTACATGCTGATCACGTCGCTGAAGACGAGCGCCGAGATCTCCACGGCGGCGAATCCCTGGTGGGTGCTGAATCCGACGATCGAGAACTACATCGAGCTGCTGACCCAGGACACCTACCTGCGCTTCTTCCGCAACTCGGCGATGGTGTCGATCTTCGTCGTGACGCTGACCATGCTGATCAGCGTCCCGGCGGCGTTCGCCCTTTCGCGGATGAAGTTCTGGGGTTCGGCGACGCTAGCGACCGGCGTGTTCCTCACATACCTGGTGCCGGAAACGCTGCTGTTCATCCCGCTCTTCAAGATCTTCGCGGAGTTCTACCAGCTGACCGGCATCGAGCTGCTGAACAACTGGTGGGTCCTGCTGATCCTCTACCCGACGCTGACGGTGCCGTTCTGCACCTGGATCATGATCGGCTACTTCGCCTCGATCCCGAAGGAACTGGACGAAGCGGCGCTGATCGACGGCGCGACCTGGATGCAGACGCTGACCAAGATCTTCATCCCCGTCGCATTGCCGGGGCTGATCGCGGCGACGATCTTCGCCTTCACCGTCTCCTGGGCGCAGTTCCTTTATCCGTTGGCGTTTACGACATCGACGGACCAACTGGTGCTGCCGGTCGGCATCGTCACGACGCTGATCAAGGGCGACGTCTTCAACTGGGGCCAGATCATGACCGGCGCGCTTCTGGGCGCGGCGCCTCCGCTGATCATCTACGCCTTCCTCATGGACTACTACATCGCCGGCCTGACCTCCGGCGCGACGAAGGGATAAACCCGTGTCCGAAGTATCGCTGCACAAGGTCGTCAAGCGCTATGACGAGGTCGAAGCCGTCCGCGGCATCGACCTCAACATCGCCGACCAGGAATTCGTCGTGCTGGTCGGCCCGTCGGGCTGCGGCAAGTCGACGACGCTCCGCATGATCGCGGGGCTGGAGGAGATCACCGACGGCGCGATCAAGATCGGCGGCGACGTCGTCAACGACGTGCCGCCGAAAGACCGCGATATCGCGATGGTTTTCCAGAACTACGCGCTTTATCCGCACATGACCGTCGCGGAGAACATGTCCTTCGGCCTGCGGCTGAAGCGCTTCCCGAAGGACGAGATCGCGCGTCGGGTCGACGAGGCGGCGCGCATCCTGAACATCAAGGACCTGCTCGCCCGCAAGCCGCGCCAGCTTTCCGGCGGCCAGCGCCAGCGCGTCGCCATGGGCCGCGCCATCGTGCGCAACCCGAAGGTCTTCCTGTTCGACGAACCCTTGTCGAACCTGGACGCGAAGCTCCGCGTGCAGATGCGAACGGAGATCAAGCGCGTCCACCAGAAGGTGCCGGTGACGACCGTCTACGTCACCCACGATCAGATCGAGGCGATGACGCTTGCCGACCGTGTCGTCGTCATGAACAACGGCGTGATCGAGCAGGTCGGGCCGCCGAACGAGCTCTACCACACGCCGGCGACGCGCTTCGTCGCGGGCTTCATCGGCTCGCCCGCGATGAACTTCATCCCCTGCACGTTGGACGAAGCCGGCGGCGGCGGCCTCGCCGTCCGCCTGCCCGACGGGACGACTTTGTCCGTGCCGGCGGATCGAAGCGCGCGCTACAAGTCCCATGCCGGCAAGTCGCTCATCTTCGGGATCCGCCCTGAGCACCTGACCGAGCAGCGCCCGGCGCGCGACGGCGAAGCGTTGGCGGCGATGAGCGCGACGCCCGACGTGGTCGAGCCGATGGGCATGGAGACGCTGGTCTATTTCTCCCTTGGCGACGACGAGGTCTGCGCCCGTTTCAATCCGAGCGCCAATCCGCAAGTCGGCGCGGTGACGGCGATGTCCGCCGACATGGCGAACATGCACCTGATCGACCCGAACACCGACAAGGTTCTCTAGGCGCCCGGCGGCTCACGACCTAGGTCGTGTACTCATAAAATGCACGCTTTCCGCGCGAGATCGGCCCTGTTTCTGGCAAGG
>DAINCG010000047.1:0-4255 GCA_036732525.1 Pseudomonadota bacterium
GGACGCGGTGCGGTCGCCTTCCAGACGATCGGCGAAGGCGAGGTCGTCGGCGTTGAATTCGAGCGCCAGCACGGGCGCGCCGCTCGCCGCCTCGAGCCGTTCGATGAGGGCGCCGGCGCGGGTGCGGTTGAGCGCCGGTCCGGTCAGGATCAGCGGCCGCTCCGCCGCTTGCAGGGCCGCCCGGACGGCATCGACGTCCCGGCTGTCCGGCGCGGTCGTTTCCGGCGCGAACGTGTCGGCCGCCGGCGCGGCGGCCTCGTCGACCTCGCGGTTCAGAATGTCGAACGGCAGCGCCATGTGGACCCGGCCGGCCGCCGAGCGCCAGACGGATCGCGGCCGCCGCGTCTGCGCCCATCGCGGCCACGTCCTTCGGCCGGAAGGAGCCCTTGACGAAGGGAGCTGCGACGGCGGCCTGGTCAAGTTCCTGGAACGCGCCGCGCCCGTCCTGCGCGACCGGCGAATCGCCCGCCAGCAGCAGCACGGGGCTTTCCGAGCCCTTGGCGGTGTAAAGCGCGCCGACGGCGTTGGCGAAGCCGGGCGCGGCCGTCGTCAACGCGACGCCCACCTTGCCGGTCAACTGCGCCCAGGCGTCGGCCATGAACACGGCGGCCGCCTCATGCCGCACGTGCGTGATGGCGATGCCGGCGTCGATGCAGGCGTCGTAGAGCGGCATGATCTGGTTGCCGGAGAGGCTGTAGATGCGGCCCACGCCGGCGGCGGCGAGGGTCTGGGCGAGAACGTCGGCGCCGCGCATGGGCGTCACTCTCCTTCGACGAGGCGTTTGCGGGCGGCCAGGCCCGCGCGGACGATGGCGCCGACGGTGATCGCCGTCAGCGCCCAGAAGAACCAGGTGATCGGGCCGCGGAACAGGATATCCGCAGCACCGCCCGACATCAGCATCGACTGGCGGAAATTGTCCTCCAACAGCGGCCCCAGGATGAAGGCGATCAGGAAGGGGGCGGCCGGAATGCCGAAGCGCAGCATCATGAAGCCGAGCCAGCCCATCGCGAACATCACGCCGACGTCGAAGAGGCTGTTGTTGACGGCGAAGCAGCCGTAGACGCACAGCACCAGGACCGTCGGGAAGAGCACGCCTTTCGGGATGTCCGCGACAAACCGGAAGGCGCGGATGGCGACCGAGCCGATGAAAAAGAGCGCGATCGAGGAAATGATCAGGCCCAGAAAGAGCCCGTAGATGATGTCGGCGTTGGTCAGGAACATCATCGGGCCGGGCTGCAGGCCGTGGATCATGAAGGCGCCGATGATGATGGCGGTGATCACGTCCCCCGGCACGCCGAGCGCCAGGAGCGGGATCAGCGTCGCGCCCGCCACGCCGTTGTTGCCGGCCTCCGACGCAGCCACGCCCTCGATCTCGCCACGGCCGAAATTGTCCCGATTGGGCGACTTCCGCCGGGCCTCGCTGTAGGAGAGGAAGGCGGCGGGCGCCGCGCCGATGCCGGGAATGCTGCCGAGGAAGACGCCGATCAGGCTGCCGCGCACGATGCTGCGGAAGCTGCGCCGGTAGTCGGGGAAGCGCACCTTGCCGCCGCCCAACTGCCGCGCCGTTCCCTCCTGCCCGCGCGGATTCCAGACCATGGTCAGAATTTCGGGAATGGCGAACAGGCCGATCAGCACAGCGATGAAATTGAGCCCGCCCATCAGGTTCGGGTCGTTGAAGTTGAACCGGTTGGTCCCGTAGACGAGGTCGAGGCCGACCGTGGCGAGCAGCAGTCCCAGGATCGCGGAGACGAGGCCCTTCAGCAGGCTGTCGCCCGAGACGCCCGCGATGATCGTCAATGAGAACAGGATCAGCGTGAAGAACTCCGGCGGCCCGAAAGAAAGCGCGAAGGAGGCGAGCCAGCCGGCGAACAGGATGAGCGCGAGGTTGGAGATCAGGTCGGCCGTGCAGGACGCCCAAAGCGCCATGCCGAGCGCGCGGCCCGCCTCCCCCTTCTCCGCCATCGGATAGCCGTCGAGCACGGTCGCGCTGGAGGCGGGCGTGCCCGGCGTCTTGATCAGGATCGCCGGGATGCTCCCGCCGAAGATGCCGCCCTTGTAGACGCCGACCAGCAGCAGGATGCCGGTGATCGGCGTCATGGCGAACGTGAAGGGCAGGGTCAGCGCCACCGCCATCGTCGCCGACATGCCGGGAATGGCGCCCGCGACGACTCCGATGGCGACGCCCGACACCAATGCCAGCAGGCTTTCCAGGCTCCAGACGAGGGCGAGGCCGGCGGAGAACGCGTCGAGGAGGCTCATGGCAGCCGGACCAGCTCACCCTGCGGAACGGCGACGCCCGCGACATGGGCGAAGAAGGCGTAGAGGACGAGCGGCGCCGCGACCGCCGCCGCGACCGCGATGCGGGGATGGCGCGTCTTCATCACGAAGGCGGTCGCCGCGAAGGCCAGCATCGACGACCAGACGAGGCCGAGCCAGGGCGCGATCCAGACATAGGCCGCCATCAGGACCGCCATGGCGAGCAGCCGCGGCCGGCCGCGCGGCACGGCCGCCAGCGTCTCCGCGTCCGCCCCGTCGGCCGGCGGCAGGCGGAGGCCGGCCACGATCAGCCCGACCCCGGCGAGCGCCAGGAGGCCCGCCAGAATGCGCGGCCAGAACAGCGGCGACAGCACGATGTTCGCGATGTTGCTCGGCGCGCTGACGCCATAGGGGATGGCGACGAACCAGAGGAAGGCGGCGGCGGCGAGCGCGCCGGCGCCGACCTGGACATGGGCGTTCCGCAGCATGCCGGCCCTATAGCCGTCCCGGTTCAGGGTCCGGTCCGTCGCCTGCCGGGATCAGCCCTCGATCCGCATGCCGAGGTCGTCCACCAGCTTGCGGAAGATCTCGTACTGCGCCTCGATGAACTCCTTGGACTCCTGCGGGTCCATCAGCCGGATGACCGAGCCGCGCGCTTCCATCTTCTGCCGGAAGTCCGGGTCGAACGTCGCCTGCTTCATCCATGCGCCCCACTTGTCGGCGATGTCGTCCGGCAGGTCGTCCGGCCCGGCGATGCCCGTCCAGCCGACGAGCTGTTCCAGGTTCGGCTTGTTCAGGTCCTTCGAGGTCGGCGCGTCGAAGCCGACGACCGGCTCCGCCGTCGTCACCATCAGCGGCTTCAGCTGCTTGTTGGCGACGAAGCTCGCGAGGGCGGACGAGTTCGTGCAGATGAAGGTGGCCGTGCCGTTCAGCACCGCCGTCGCGGCCGCCCCGCCGCCCTTCAGCGGAATGTGCGTCGCCTCCTTGACCGGGTTCTCGATGCCGAACTCGCGGAGCGCCATCGCCGCCGCGATATGCAGGAGCGAGCCGACGCCGGAGGACGAATAGGTGACGCCGCCCTCCTTCACCTTGGCGGCGAGCGCCTCCATCGAATCGATGTCGCTGTCGGCCTTCACCGCGCAGGCGACCGGATTGATCTCGTAGACGCCGACGAAGCGGAAGTCGTCGAGCGTGTAGGGCAGTGTGGCCTTCATCGCAGGGTTGACGGTGTGCGAGCCGACGCGGGCGAACAGCATGGTGTAGCCGTCAGGCTTGGCGTGCTGCACGACGACCGAGCCGGTCGCGCCGCCGGCGCCCGTCCGGTTCACCATGACGACGGCCGACCCGACCGCCTCGCCGAGCGGCTCCGCGATCGTGCGCGCCGAAATATCGGTGGCGCCGCCGGGCCCGTAGGGGATCACCATCGTGATCGGCCGCTCCGGATACTCCGCCTGGGCGGCGCCGGCGGCCAGCAGGCCGAATGCCGAAATGGCGGCTGCGAACATGCGTTTCATGCGATGGCTCCCTCGTTCCTTTTTGTCTCCACCGACGATCTTACCGAAGACGCGCAGGATTGGGAGCGGAAACGCGCCGATTGCGGGTTGAGAGGCAGCGTCCGGGACTCTGATCCGCGGGACAACGCCCCGGCGCGCTCCGCATCGGAGCGTCTGAATCACAACCGAAGCGCGACTTCAGTTGAAGCCGCCAAATAAGAATATATATCGAACATTTGTGCACAATAGCGTCTGCCGCCGCGCGCTTCACAGCGGCGTGGCCGCGCCGCTTGCACGCTCACCCCTACATTTCGGAGAACCCCATGTCCCAGATATATCCGCGCGCCGCCGGCGCGGCGGCCGGAGCGCCGCTTGCGCCCCGCAAGCCCGCAACGCAGCGCAAGCCAAAACCGCCGGGCGGCCCGATTGCGACAGGAACCCTGCTCGCGCAAAACACGGCGGACGACGATTTCGCGGCCGCCTTTTCGTGGGACGACGATCCCCTC
>DAINCG010000047.1:4293-10730 GCA_036732525.1 Pseudomonadota bacterium
CGACCTGAACGCCCTCGCCGTCGCCGTCCAACGCGGTCACGGCCAGACCGCCGTGCGGCGGCGGCTGGAAGATCTGACCAAGAGCATGTCCCGCGCCATCTACGATCCGGCGCCGGAGGAACGCGAGAAGTACGAGGCGATCACCGGGCGCAAGGTCCGCAGCGTGGTCAACGCCGACGGGACGGATATCGACTGGGGGGCGTTCGAACGCCTTCGGGGCGACGTGGCCCTCGCCCAGTCGGGCCGCGCGGAAGGCCGGCAGGCCGCCGGCTTGGCGCTCGTCCGGTCCGACGGCGGCTATGCCGTCCGCACGGCCGCCGGCGGTCGCGCCAAGGCGCTGATGCTGCCGCACTTCATGGGCGCCGCGATCGCGGCCGATCCGGCCAAGTACGGTCCACAGCTGACCCTCTACCGCGAGGCGCTCGGCGCCCGGGATTTGGAGGGCTTCGAGGACCACGCCCGCTCGATCTTCGCGACGTTGCACGCGCGCGAGCACAACATCGTCGACGGCCAACTCCTCTACGAAACCGCCGACGCCCGGGCCGCCTCCTTCGTGACGGCGGCGCGAACCTTCCGCGACGCCAAGACGCCGGAAGCCCAGGCTGAGGCGGATGCGCAACTGCGCGCCACGCTCTTCGCGGAAGCGGCGCCGTCCAACCGGCTCGCCTCGGTCGTCCTGGACATCCTCAGCCCCCTCGGCCGCGCCAATTCCGCCGAGGAAGCAATCGAGGACGGTGAGAAGGCCTATCGGGCCGCGATCAATGGCGAACTCGGCTCGGCGATCGGAAGCGGCCTCTGGGCGATCGTCGGCGGCATCGGGGCTGTCGGTGGAGTCCGCTACAAGGCGATCCTGAAGGAGGTGACGAAGAAGACTCCGCAAGGCCGGCGCCTGATGGCCGCCTACAAGCTCGCCCGCTTCGAGGCCAACGCCGCGAAGAAGCTCGAAAAGGTCAGCGGCCGGGAGATGATGGGCAAGGAAGCCTGGGACCGATACGATGAAGACAGCCAGAACTTCCTGCAAGGCATCCTCGGCAACGCCAAGGGCATCGTCGGCGAAGAAGAAATGCGCGAACTATTACACGCTGCCGACGCCAAGGGTTCGCGTGGTCCCGGCAAGTTAGGCGCGGGCACGCGCGATGCGACGAAGGTCGAGATCAAACCCGAACACGGCGGCGGCCCGGGAGTGGGCGAACTCGGTCCGCGCTTCTATGACGAACTCCTGGAAGACCAGGCGATGGAGCGCTATTTCGGCATGTTCCTATTGCCGGCAATCACGCCCGGCACGAAGACACGAATTGAAGTGAAGACCGACCGAGCCAAATCCAGAGGGGAGCAGGCAAAAAAGGATCGAATTATAGACAAAAATAAGCAAGAATACCAGACACATGACCTACTATTACTTCGCGTTCCCTACAATGAAATCTCAAAGCACAAGATCCGAGACAAAGCGCTCAAGATGATTCGCAACCCTTCCGGCGCCGGGGCAGAGTACCTCAGTGGCAAAAAAATTGAACGCACGATCAACGGAAAGAAGGTTCATGTACGCACCGTCACATGGACGGAAGAGCACCTACAACGCATGATGGACGATGTTGACCGCGCGCTTACAAGCCAGATCGCGCGCGGCGGCCCGGAGCCTAACGTGGCCGACTTCCTGACTGCCGTGGCGGCGCGCTTGGCGGCCGATGCCGAAGAGCAAATCAAGAAATAAGTTACTGCTCTAATTAGCCTCGGCTTGGATCCAACCCAAGCCGAGGCGCCATCGCGCGCACCCGATCAGCTGCTTGATAGGAAGCGTCGATCCGATCGCGAATGAATTCTTCCGGGTCCATGTCTCTAACCTCGAAGTATCGGCGACGACGCTTCAGTTCCCTTTTCGTCGGCGGCTGCCCCTCCTCAATCAAAATTTCGCGGCAGACCCTCTCCGCTTCAGCTTGATCGCCCAAATACACGTGACACACGATCTCCTTGAACGCGCCGCCGCCGTTGGCCTTCCGCAGATACTCCGCCACCAGCGCGCGCTTGTCGGTCCGCATCCGCTCGCGCCAGGGCGCGACGTACCTGTCCCAGGCCCAGAGGCTGAGGTCCACGCACATTCCCGGACCCGGCTCCGTCGACCATTGGTTGACGTAAGGGTTGAACGGCGACTTCTTGTTCAGGTTCTCCGGCGGCGTCTTCCGCCAGTTCCAGGGCAAATACCACGGATGGCGGGCGCGCCAGCGTGCGATGTGCTCCTCTTCCGCTTCATGCCAGGCCGTCGTCGAGTAAAGGTCGACATGAGCGTCGCATATCCCGCCAGGGCCATGGTTGATCCCCGCGGACCGCCAGCCCTGGCCCGGAAACGCCTGTTGGAATAGCGCGTCGAGGTCCTTGTCGAAGATCGTATGAATATCCGCGAACATCGTTTCGGAGTTGAGTTCGAGCAGCGCATACTCGCGGAACCGCTCGTCCTCACGCACATAGACATCCCGCCGCGCCTCCTCGAAGCCCAGCGCCAGCAGGCGTTGCAGTATGCCCGCCTCGTAGGCCTTCTTCGCCGGCCAGTCGCGGCGCTTCGTTCGCTTTGGAATCAAATGCCGTCGTCCAAAGTCACGCCTGGACCCCTCTTAGCAACCAAGCCATTGCAGACAAGCGCCAGCGCCGCGAACGGGGCGCACAAGGCACTCCGGGGCCGCAGGTCTCGCAATGGTAGTGACGGCGGCGGCGGTCGTCGAGACGCGAATGCGGACCCCGCTTTCGCCCGGCATGAGTCGCAGCGCGAACGCAAGAATCGCAGTGATCTGCACGGTCCATTGAGAACCATCTGGGCATATAGTATATAATCCATACTATTGCCTGTGCCCGGAGGAATGCGCTTATGCAAACGCGCGTCGGAATGTGGGGCGGGTCGTGCGCGATCCGGCTGCCGAAGATGGCCGTCGAGACCCTCGGCCTGCATGAGGGGAATACGGTGACGCTGCGGATCGAGGCCGGCGCGCTCGTCGTAAGGCCGGCGAGGCGCGCCTACTCGCTCGCCGAATTGGCGGCCGAAGCGCGGATGTTGACGCCGCCCGAACCGCTCGACGATCCGGCGATGGGCGACGAAGCCCTGTGACGCCGGATCGCGGCCAGATCGTCTTGGTGAACTTCAATCCTCAGAGCGGCCATGAGCAGGCCGGCCACCGCCCCGCTCTCGTCATTTCCCCGGCGGCCTACAACGAGGTCTCGAATTGCGTCCTGGTCTGTCCGATCACCTCGAACCTGGCGCCCTGGCCATGGAAGGTTCCACTCCCGGCCGGCGGCGCGATTTCAGGCGCCATCCTGGTCGATCAGATCAATTCGATCGATGCTCATGCGCGGAATGTTGAAGACACAGGCGAAATGACGGACGCGGACACAATGGATGAGGTCTTGGCCCGCCTCGCGACGCTAACGGGATAGCCCGAAGCCGGGAAACGCCTGTAAGCGCCCCCCTCAAATCAACTCATCCGCCCGGTCGTCCGTCTCGCCGAAGCGCTTCAGCACCGCGGGCCGAGTACCCTCGTAGACCTTGTCCAGGTTGGCCGCGATCTTGGCGTTTTCGCGTTCGAAGAGGCTGTTTCCGGCCATGTCGCTTTCGACGATGAAGGGGCCGAAGTTTTCGACCTCGATCACCCACATCGCCTGGGCGAGGCCGAGTTCCTTGCGCCAGTGGACGGCCTTCACACGCTTGATGCCGCGGCCCAACAGGGCGCCGGTGCCGTAGCCGACGGTCGTCAGGTAGATCGCGCCGTTCGGCACGAAATGCGCCTTGTAGTCGGCCGACGTCATGCCGCCCTTGCCCAGGATCAGCTTCGCGCCCGAGAGCTTCAGCCAGTCCCCGATCCACTTCTGGAAGCGGAAGGAGGCGGTTGCGGTGACGGCGCCCATGGCGATCGTGCCGTCGTCGGCGATCGAGGCGGCGGGCGAGCAGTGGAAATTGGCGCCGCTTTCGGCCGGCAGGTCGAGCGGCAGCGGCGCCTTCTCCTCCAGCGCCTTCATGTAGACGCCCTCGCGGCCGGTATAGACCGTGCCGTCCAGATAGACGACGTCGCCAAGCTCCAGCCTGGCCAGGTCCTCCGGCGAAGGCTCCGTCTTCAGGCGGACTTTCTTGAAGCGTCCGGCATCTGCCATCCGACCGTCTCCCGGCGTTGATAGGGGGTGAACCATTCGGGGTCGGTGCGATGCTCGACCCGGCCGTCGGCGTGGATGCGCGCGACGGCCCGCCTGGAGGACAGGCAGAAGGCGTGCACGCTCATCTGCATGCTGCCGGTGTGGCAGTAGCCGACCTCGATATGACAGTCGATCACCATCGACTTGCCGACGAACCCCATGGCGCCCATGCCGATGGAGTTGCCGACCTCCTTGAACTCTTCCTCGAGCGCCGCGATCTTCGGGTCCGGATTGCGGTCCCCGACCGTGCGCAGGCAGGCCGCCCGCTTGCCCAAGACCATGCACGTGTCCTTCGAGCCGCCGAGGCCGATGCCGATGATCGCCGGCTGGCAGGCGAGGCCGCGCTTGCCGAAGGCCACCAGGCTGTCGATGTAGAAGCGCTTGATGCCCTCGATCCCATCCGACGGGAACAGCATCCGATAGTCGGTGCCGAAGAGGCCGCCCTTGTGGACGGTCGTGAGGTCGATCCAGTCGCCGCCCGGCTCGAAGCCGTATTCGATCTCCGGCGCGCCGATGCCGACATTGTTGTCGTGGTCCGTCCGCCAGAGCGGGTGGACCCGGTTCGGGCGGAGCGGCACGTTCCGCGTCGCGTCCGCCGTCGCGCGGCGCAGCGCCTCTTCCAGGGCGATCGGGCCGCCTTCGATGGTCGCCTCATTGCCCATCTTCACGTACCAGCGCGGGCAGCCGGTGTCGCCGCACATGGCGCGCCGGTCTTCCTTCGCCGCCTCGTAGTTCTCCAGCATGGCCTGCAGCACGAAGGAGGAGAGGTCGCCGTCCTCGTCGGCCGCCGCCTGCTTCAGGCCCGTCAGGTAGTCGTCCGGGATTTCGATGGCGGCGGTCGCCATCAGCTCCTCGGCGGTCTTGCGGATCAAGTCGATCGAAATCACTGCGCCGCCTCCATGTCGTCCTTGAGGATGGTTTCGCCGGGTCGGACGATGCTGAACTCGACCGGCGCCCGCGTCACCTCGACCTGACCGCCCGTCTGCCGCGCGATGGTGAAATAAGACGTGTCGAGGTCGCCTTCGTCGGTGAAATCTTCGCGATAGTGGGCGCCGCGCGAATTCTCCCGGCTGAGTGCGGCGCGGGCGATCACTTCCGACATCTCGACGAGACTCTGGACGTTCAGCCAGTCGTGCCAGGTCAGGTTGAAGGCGAGATGGTCGCCGGCGATGCCCGTCTGCCCGAGTTCCGCCCGGATCTCGTCGAGCGCCCGGAGGCCGCGTTCGAGGCCGGGGCCGGTGCGGATCACGCCGACGTCGTCCCACATCACGTCCATCAACTTGCGGCGGAGCGCGTGGATGTCGCCCTGGGGCTTGCCGACGGGCGTTCGCGCCCGCGCGATCTCGGCCTCCAGCACGGTCTCGTCGACGTCCTTGAGCGACCCGGTCGCCTCCGCCCCCATGACGTCGCCCGCGATGCCGCCATAGACGGTCGAATTCGCGACGCCATTGCCGCCAAGGCGGTTGGAGCCGTGGGCGCCGCCCGCGTCCTCGCCCGCGACGTAGAGGCCGGGCAGTTCCGTCCGCGTGTCGATGTCGACGACGACGCCGCCCATCAGGTAGTGCGCCGTCGGCACCACCTCGACGAGGCCGCCGGCGAGGTCGAAGCCGCAGTCGGCGCAGCGCTTGACCATGCCCTTGAACTTCTCCGCGACGACCTCGGGCCCCAGATGCGCCATCGAGATGTAGACGCCGCCATTGGGCGTCGTGTTCGACTTCCGCATCTCGTCGTAGATCGCGCGGGAGACGATGTCCCGCGTCGCCCGCTCGCCGCGTTCGGCATAGTCGAACATGAAGCGGCGTTCCTGGCCGTTCAGCAGATAGCCGCCGGCGCCGCGCAGCCCCTCCTCCAGGACGGTGCCGGTCATGCGCGTGCCCTCGCCCGCGAGCAGGCCGGTCGGGTGGAACTGCACCATCTCCATATCGCGGAGCGGCAGGCCGGCGCGGAGCGCCATGGCGAGGCCGTCCATCGACTTGTCGCCGGAAGGAGTGTGGTAGCGGTACATGGTCGGCCCGCCGCCGGTCGCCATCAGCACGGCCTTGGCGCGCACCAGGCGGAAGCCGCCGGTGCGCATGTCGATGAAGAGCACGCCGGCGAGGCCCGACTTGTCCTTCGCCGGGATCAGGCCGATGGCGCGATGCTCCTCGAACCGCGTGAGCGGCGTGGCGAGGACCTTTTCCATCAGCCGGCTGATGATCTCGATGCCGGTCAGGTCGCCCTTGTGGACCGTGCGGTCGAAGGTCTGGCCGGCGAAGGCCTTCTGGTGG
>DAINCG010000047.1:10776-16487 GCA_036732525.1 Pseudomonadota bacterium
GTGGATGCGCTCGACGGCGGTCTTCACGAGGCGCCAGGCCATTTCCTGGTGCGGCAGCCACTTGCCGCCCTCGATGGTGTCCATGAAGTGCCGCTCGACCGAATCGCCGGCGGCGAGCGCCACGTTGTAGCCGCCCTGGACCATGCGCGTGCAGCCGCACTTCCCGATCAGCCCCTTGACCGCCAGCGCGATCTTGGCGTCGGGCGCGGCCTTCCGGGCATGCAGGGCCGCGAACAGGCCGGCGCCGCCGGTGCCAATGATCAGGATGTCCGTGTCGTGGCGTTCGAGCATCGGGCTAGACCGCATTCAAAAAAAAGATGGTTGAGACGACGAAGGCGAGCGCCGTCGCCGCCGCGACGTAAGTCTTCTGCCGGGGCGACCAGGGCAGGAATTCGAGCGCGAGCAGACGGACGCCGCCGAAGGCGTGGACCGCCAGCAGGAAGACGAGGCCGTATTCCGCCGCCTTGACCAGCGGGGCCTCCGTCCAGGCAAGGAAGCCGTCGAGCGCTTCGGGTCCGGTCAGGACGCTCGCCAGCACGTAGAAGTGAACCGGCAGGAAGAGCGCGAGGCAGAGGCCGGACATCCGGTGCAGCGCATAGGCGTACCAGAGCGGCTGGGAGCGGTGCGGCCTGACCCTCATGATCCGACCCTCATGCGTCACCGCCCAGACGGCGCGGAGGCCGAGCGCCAGCAGCACGGCGAAGGCCGCCCAGGCGAACGCCGCGAGCCCAGGGCCGCGCCGACCCAGGGTCTCGCCGACGATGGCGCGAAGGCCGATGGCGGCGTGGACCGCGACGGCCAGCACGAAGAGGCCGTAGAACAGCATCCAGCCCACACTGCCCTGGGTCCGCCCCAGGATCTCGGCGGCGGACAGGCCGTCCTGCACGGCGACGATCATGACGACGATATGGACGAGGACCAGCGGCGCCAGCAGCAAAGCCGTACCGCGCTGCAGGATGTAGAGGCGAACGTCGAGCATCGCCCTAGCCCCGCCTGCCGAAGAACGATTTCACCGTCGCCCGCTTCAGGCCCGCGATCGACGCGGTCGGGTTCAGCTCGTTCGGACAAAAGGTCATGCAGTTGCCCATGGAATGGCAGTTATGGCACCCGCCGGATTTGGAAACGGCGGCGAGCCGTTCCGCCTGCCCGCCGTCCCGCGCGTCGTTGACCAGCGTCCAGGCCCGGTTGAGCGCGGCCGGCCCCAGATAGTCCGGGTTGGCCGCGACCACGTCGCAGGCCGAATAGCAGACCGCGCAGTTGATGCACTCGATCGCTTCGTTCGCGGCCGCGCGCTTCGGGTCATCCGGGCTGATGCGCGCCATCGGGTCGGCCCGCGTCTCCGTCGGCTCGAAGACGCCGTTGGCGGCGACCCACTTGTCGAAGAATTCGGACATGTCGGTCGCGAGGTCGCGGATGACCGGCAGATTGCGCAAGGGCGCGATCTCCAGCCGGTTGTTCTTCAGAACGCGCTGGACGTGGGTGCGGCAGGTCCAGCGCGGCTCGCCGTTCACCATCATGGCGCAGGACCCGCACATGCCGACCCGGCAGGCGAAGCGATAGGCCAGCGTCGCGTCGGCGTTCTGCTGGATCCAGGTCACCACGTCCAGGATGGTCTGGCTTTCCTGGCTCGGCACCTGAAAGTCCTCGAACCCCCTGCGCCGGTCATCCTGACGCCAGACCGATACGTCCATCGTTCCCATCGATCGCGACTATCCCAGCGTCGGCATGGTGAATTCCGGATCGGCGCGCAGGCCCGTCGGCCAGCGGCTCGTCGTCGTCTTGATGCGCGTGTAGAAGCGCACCCCCTCCATGCCATAGACGGCGTGGTCGCCGAAGATCGAATCCTTCCAGCCACCGAAGGAATGGAAGGCCATCGGCACTGGGATCGGCACGTTGACGCCGACCATCCCGACCTCGATGTCGGAAACGAAGCTTCGCGCCACGTCGCCGTCGCGGGTGAAGATCGCCGTGCCGTTGGCGAAGGGGCATTCGTCGATCAGCCGGACCGCGTCGTCGTAACTGTTCCGCCGGAGGACGGAGAGCACGGGCCCGAAGATTTCGTTCTGATAGGCTGTCATCTCCGGCGTCACCCGGTCGAGCAGCGTGCCGCCCAGATAGAAGCCCTTCTCGTAGCCCTGCATCTTTTGCTGGAAGGTCCGGCCGTCGACCACGATGTCGGCGCCCTCCTTCTCCGCCGAATCGATGAAGCCGCGCACCCGCTCCAGATGCTGGGCTGTCACCAGCGGCCCCATTTCGGAGGCGCGGTCGGCGGCGGGGCCGATCTTCAGGGCCTGGATCTGCGGCACGAGCCGCTCGACCAGCGCGTCCGCAACCTTGTCCGTCACGGGCACGGCGACGGAGACGGCCATGCAACGCTCGCCGGCGGAGCCGTAGGCCGCGCCCATCAGCGCGCTCGCCGCCTGATCCAGGTCGGCGTCCGGCATGATGACCATGTGGTTCTTGGCGCCGCCCAGCGCCTGCACCCGCTTGCCGTGCGCGGCGGCCGCCTGGTGGATCTGGCGCGCGATCGGCGTCGAGCCGACGAAGCTGATCGCCTTCACGTCCGGATGCGCGATCAGCGCGTCGACCGCCGCCTTGTCGCCCTGAACGACGTTGAACACGCCCTCCGGCAGGCCCGCTTCCGCGAGCCACCGCGCCAGCAGCAGCGAGGCCGAGGGGTCCCGCTCCGACGGCTTCAGGATGAACGTGTTGCCGCAGGCGATGGCGACCGGGAACATCCACATCGGCACCATGGCCGGGAAGTTGAACGGCGTGATCCCGGCGACGACGCCCAAGGACTGCCGGATCGAGATGCTGTCGATGTCCGTCCCGACGTTCTCCGAGAACTCGCCCTTCAGGAAGCTCGGCGCGCCGACCGCGAACTCGACGACCTCGATGCCGCGCGTGACCTCGCCGACCGCGTCCTCATGGGTCTTGCCGTGCTCGGACGAGATCGCCTCGGCAAGCTGGTCCGCCCGCTCCCACAGGATCGACTTGAAACGGTCGAGGATGCGGGCGCGGCGCAAGGCCGGCGTCTTCGACCAGTCCCGCCAGGCCGCCTTGGCGACGGCGACGACGGCGTCGACCTCCTGGGCGGACGCCAGCGCCAGGCGCTTCGTCGCCTGCCCCGTCGCCGGATCGAACACGTCCTGCAGGCGCCCGGAAGCGCCCGCCACATCCTTGTTGCCGTAATAGTGGCCGACTTCCAGCATCGGTCTGTCCTCTTTGGCGATTTTGCCCCGCCATGCTGGCCCTTCGGGCGGCTTGCCGCAATACTGGCGGACCTCGTTTCCCGTCAGGCAAAGGCTCGCCCCCATGTCCGATCCCCGCGACAATCTCGTCGACAGCCCGCTCGTCGGCGAAGCCGGCTCGACCGTTCATCCGGGGACGGACCCGACGCTCTACGGACACGTCCACCTGGAAGGCCCGAAGAACAGCGTCGAGGCGCGGAGTTTCCAGACCTTCCGGCTGATCTACACGGTCGGCCGCTACGGCCTCGACGACACGGGCGCGATCCGCATCGCCTTCCGCTCCATGTCGGACTTCGGCCGCCTGCAGACCAGCGACCCGACGGCGGCGGGCTACACCACGGCAAAGGCCAGCAATGGCTGCCGCCTCAATCTCGTCTACGACAGCCGCGGCCATAACCGACCCCGCTTCAAGAGCCTGACCATCGGCGTCGGCGGCGGCTACATGCGGGAGGGCGATACAATCGAGGTCGTGTTCGGCGACACCTCGAAGGGCTCGCCCGGCATGGCCATGCCCACGTTCATCGACCCGGCGTTCGAGTTCAAGGTCTTCGCGGACGTCGTCGCGACCGGACATTTCACGCCCGTCCCCGGCACGCCCGCGATCGAGGTCCGGCCGGGTCCGCCCGTCGTCTGGCGGGCCGTGCTCTCCAGCCTCCGCCGGCCGGGGGAGACCTTCCACTTCGGCGTGAAGGCGGAGGACAAGTGGGGCAACCCGACGGAGTTGGCGAAGGCCGCGCTCCGCTTCGAGACGACGCTCCCGGTCGACGGCCTGCCGGAAACGTTCGACTACCCGCTCGGCGAGCGCGCCTGGACGTTCGAGGGCCTCTCCTGCGCCAAGGAAGGCGTTCTGCGCATCCGCGTGCTCGACCGCGACACGGGCGCCGAGCTCGCCCAGTCCCACCCGATGCTGATCCGGGCGGGCAAGGTCTCGGGTTATTGGGGCGACATGCACGGCCAGAGCGGCGAATCGATCGGCGTCACCACCGCGCGCCACTATTTCGACTTCGCCCGCAACAAGTCCTTCCTCGACGCGACCAGCCATCAGGCGAACGACTTCCAGATCAACAACGCCTTCTGGGACTACCTGCAGGAGCTTTGCGCCGAATATCACGAGGACGGCCGCTTCTGCGTGATCCCGGGCTACGAGTGGTCCGGCAACACCGGGGTCGGCGGGGACCGGAACGTCTATTTCCGGACCGAGGGCCGCCAGATCCACCGCTCCAGCCACGCCCTGCTGCCCGACCGGTCGGATATCGACACGGACGCGCCCGACGCCAACAAGCTCTTCGAGATGCTCAAGGACGAGGACTGCGTCGTCTACGCCCATGTCGGCGGGCGCTATGCGGACATCCGCTACGCCCACGACCCGAAGCTTGAGAAGGCGATGGAGATCCATTCCGCCTGGGGCACGTTCGAGTGGCTGCTGACCGACGGCTTCCCCCTGGGCCACCGCTCCGGCCTCGTCTGCAATTCGGACGGGCACAAGGGCCGGCCGGGCGCCAGCTACCCGGGCGCCGCCACCTTCGGGGCCTATGGCGGCCTGACCTGCTTCCTGACCAACGAGCTGACCCGCGACGGCCTCTTCGACTGCATCCGCCGCCGCCATCACTACGGCACCACGGGCACGCGCCTGCATCTCGACGTGACGGCAAGCTTCGAAGGCGGCGCGACGCTCTACGAGGAAGACCCGAACGTCTACCCCGAGACCGGAACCAGCCAAGCCGACCGCATCATGATGGGCGACATCGCGCAGGTCCGGGGCGACGTCGCCAAGGTCCGCGTCGAGGCGATCGCGCACGGGGCCATCGAACGGATCGAGATCCGCAACGGCACGGAGGTCGTCCATACCCTGCGCGGCTTCGGCGAGCAGGATCTAGGCCATCGCTTCCGCGTCGTCTGGAGCGGCGCCGAATATCGCGGCCGCGGCCGCCAGACCGAATGGCGCGGCCGCGCCAAGTTCGGCGGCTCCACGATCCTGCGGATGGCCAAGGTGAACGCCTGGAACCTGGAACGACGGCTCGAAGTGCAGAGCGCCGACACCGTCACCTTCGACGCGATGACGACCGGCAATTTCGGCGGCTTCGACGTCTGGCTGGACGAGGACCCGGACGGCGTCGTCGAGGTCGAGACCAATCACGGCCGTCTGGAAGCCCGCTCCGGCGACATCGGCCTCGACGACGTGGCGCTCGACGCGGGCGGCCTGGAGCGCAAACTCCGCGTCTTCCGCCTCCCCGAAGAGAACGCCTGCCGCGAATTCACCGCCGAAGTCGAGGTCCCGCTGAAGCCAACGGGCGACAACCAGATCTGGGTGTGCGTGACGACCGAAGACGGCTTCCAGGCCTGGTCGAGCCCGATGTTCGTGTTCCGGGGGTGACGGCCGCACGCCGCAATGGTGGTCCGCTCCTCACCCCATCAATATCCGATAACGTCCGATTGTGTTGAAAAAGGCGGGTTGATCGC
>DAINCG010000048.1:0-12552 GCA_036732525.1 Pseudomonadota bacterium
CGGTCGACGTCCGGCAGTTCGCGCACCTCGACGCCCAGGATGGCCGCGGCGCCGGCGATGGCGATCAGCAGATTGGCGACCAGCACCAGCAGTGGACGCCGGATCGCGAGACCGGGCAGGCCGCCCTTGTCCGCCTTTGCGGCGTTATCGGTTGTTTCGCCGCCGCCGTTCGCCGCTGGCCCGGTCATGACGCGGCTTCCATGATGCGCGGGTCGACCGGCGCGTCTTCGCGCATGCGTTGGATGCCTTCGACGACGATCAGTTCGCCTTCCCGGATGGGCGCGTCGACCAGGGCCGTGCCTTCCTGACGCTCGATGATGCGCACGACGACGCGCTTGGCCAGGCCATCGCGGATCGCCCAGATATACGGGCCCTCCGCGCCCCACTGGACCGCGACCTCGGGCGCCAGCAGGTAGCGCCGTCCGGGCAATTCCAGCGTGACGGAGAAGCCCATGCCGGGGCGCAGCCGGTCGGCCCTGGCCTCAAAGCTGCGGGTCGCGGGGTCGATCCGGCTGCCGATCTCGATGATCTCGCCTTCGATTTTCGGCGCATCCGGCTGGGCCCAGGCGGCGACGGCGATCTTCTGGCCGATCCCGATGCTTCGCAGAAAGACCTCCGGAATGCGGAAGGAAATGCGCAGCGATGAGCGGTCGTCCAGCACCGCGATCGGGTCGCTCGGCCCGATGCGGTCGCCGACATCCACGTCGGTGACGCCGATATGGCCGTCGAAGGGCGCCCGCACATACCGGTCGGACCTCGAGGGCTGTCTGCGCTTGGTCGATGGTGAGCGCCGGAACGGCGCCGCTGCCGCGCGTCTTGCGGTAGCGGGCGACGAGTTGGCTGGCGTCCTTGGCCCTGACCCGCGCCAGTTCCAGCGCCAGCAGTTCCGCCCTTCGGTCGAGTTCAACGAGAACGTCGCCCTTCTTGACGCGCTGGTCGGGCGTGAAGCTGACCTCGCGCACTTCCCCCGCCGTCGGCGCGAAAAGCGTAGCGGAGCGGATCGCTTCGGCCGTGCCGACCGCCTCGACGCGCGTCAGCTGCTCGCTGAACCGCGCGCGCGCCGCCACGACCGGCGTTTCCTTCGGCCGCTGTGCGATCGCGCCGTTCGCGCGCGCGCCGCGCTCGCCGGGCCCCGGCCCGTCATTCGGCCAGACGAGCATGTAGGCGAGAGCGCCCGCGCCGCAGATCAGGGCGGCCAGAAGGGCCTGTTTCCAGAGCTTCATGCGCCTGCCGTCGCTGTCGTGTGCCGGACCTTCAGAAGGGGCGACAATCGGTTCTCCGTTTCGCGCTCATGCCATCCTAACGTCCGAGACCTGCCTCTCCGTCGTTCGCCGCCCCCTGGAATGCGAGGAAAACTATAGCGCAGCGCGGGCCGTGGTCGCTTCAATTATCGACGAGGCGTCGCTATCGTCGCCCGTTCATACGTTGCGAACGGGGAAATCGGTTGATGTTGAAGACGCGACAGCTTGGGACCAGCGGCCTTGGGGTGTCGCGGCTGTGCTTGGGCACGATGAATTTCGGCGTGCCGGGGCGCGGGCACCAGGGCGACTGGACGCTGCCGATCGATGAGGCGCGGCCGATCTTCAAGGCGGCGCTCGACCATGGGCTGTTCTACTTCGACTGCGCCAACGTCTATGGCCTCGGCGCCTGCGAGGAAGTGGTCGGCGCGCTGCTCCGGGAGCTGGCGCCGCGCGACTCCTACGTCCTGACGACCAAGGTCTCCGCGCCGATGGGGCGCAACCCGAACCAGGGCGGGCTTTCGCGGAAGCACATCATGGAGGGCGTCGACGCCAGCCTGAAGCGGCTGGGCCTCGACTATGTCGACCAGTTGATCATCCACCGCCATCCGCATGGCTGGCCGAACACGCCGCACCCGTCGGTCGAGGAATCGATGGAGGCGCTGCACGACGTGGTTAAGGCCGGCAAGGCGCTCTACCTCGGCGCCTCCTCCATGTTCGCCTGGCAGTTCTGCGAGCTGCAGATGACGGCGGAGCGGCATGGCTGGACCAAGTTCGTCTCCATGCAGAACCACTACAACCTGATCTACCGCGAGGAAGAGCGGGAAATGAACCCCTATTGCGCCCGCACGGGCGTCGCTCTGACCCCCTGGTCGCCGCTGGCGCGGGGCATTCTGACGGGCGCCTACAAGGGCGGCTTCGACGCCGGCAGCACCCAGCGCTCCCAGGGCGGCGATCGGAAACGGACGGAAGGCCTCTATCGCGGCGAGATGGACTTCCAGATCGCGGCGCGCGTCGTCGAGGTGGCGGAGAAGATCGGCCACACGCCGGCGCAGGTCGCCGTCGCCTGGCTGCTCGGCAAGCCGGAAGTGACGGCGCCCGTCGTCGGCGTCTCGCGGATTTCGCAGCTCGAACAGCTCGTCGCCGCGACGGAAATCACGCTCGACGACGCGGACGTCGCCTATCTGGAAGAACTCTACAAGCCGGTCGATAACCTGCTCAGCATCGGCACCTCATAGGGCGGGCGGCAGCAGGCCGTCCGCCTGCATGTCGGCCAGCCAGAAGCGCAGGCTGTCCTCGGTGTCGATGCAGTCGCCGAAGCCGGCCTGGCGGAGCTTGATGGTGGAGACGAGGGACGGCGGCGCCGCGTCCGCGCCGGCGCGCATCGCCCGGTCGAGGAACTGCCACGAGCCGCCGACCAGTTGCTCGAGGCTGAGAGGCCGGAGGTTGTGGCGGCGGACGATGGCGGCCCATGCGTCCTCTTCTTGCGGCATGGCGTCGGCCAGCGTCCGCGGTTCGGGCTCGCCCTCCGGCATGCCGAAATGCGCCGCGACCGTGGGCCAGAGGTTCGGCCAGATCAGCACGTCGCCATTGGTGATGTTGAAGGTCTCGTCGGCCGCCGCCGGGCTGTCGGCCGCCCAGGCGACAGCGCGGGCGACGAGGCGGGCGTCGGTCGCCTCCGTCACGATCGGCGTGCCGCCGGGATAGTTGCAGGGCAGGCCCGCCGCCTGGCGGAGCGCGGCATAGGCGCCGACGGCCGCGACCAGATTCATCGGGCTGCCGATGGCGCTGCCGAAGACCGCCTGCGGCCGCCAGATGGTGTGCCGCCAGGCCTTGCCCGCCTGGCGGGCGCGCATGCGGTCCTCCTGCAGCCAGTAGAAGTTCGCGTGATCGTGCCGCGGCCAGCGCTCCTTCGCCGGCGCCCGCATCGGCTCAACATGGATGCCGTAGGCCTTCGTCCCCTGCAGCAGGTTGACGTGCGCGAGACCGGGCGCCGCCGCCTCGACCGCGTCCAGCAGGTTCCGGAACATCAGGTCATTGACGCGCATCTGCTCTTCGTGGCGCCAGCCGGCGACAAGGTCGTCCATCTCGTAGAGAGCGGCATAGAGGACGTGCGTCACGTGCTTGAGGGCGTCCGCATGCCGGGCGAGGCTCGATGCGTCGGCGAGGTCCGCCGCGAGATGCGGGACGCCCGCGACGCCGGGATCGCGCCGCGACATCCCGATGACGCGCCAGCCGGCGAGATCCTTGAAATGGCGGAGCGCGGCCCGGCCGATCAGGCCGGTCGCGCCGACGACGAGAAGCGTGCGTTCGGCCATGGCGGGCGGTATCCTCTCAAGAGCGGTTGGGCGGCCGTCGCCGGGCCGAACGGAATGCGCCATCCGGCGCGTCCGGCCCTCGCGCCGGCCGCGCGATGGCCGGGAGAATGCCATGGCCCCGCTCGCGATCGCCATATCGGGCGGCCCGCGCCCAGCCGAGATCGTCGACCTCATCCGGCGGGCGGAAGCGCTCGGCTACGAATCCGCCTGGGTCGCGGAGGGGCATGGCGGCGACCAGTTCGCCGTGCTCGCCGCCGCCGCGGCCGGGACGTCCAAGATCAAGCTCGGCACGGCGATCAGCAGCGTCTTCGTGCGCACGGCGCCGACGCTCGCCATGGCGGCGGCGACGGTGCAGGACGTCTCTGACGGGCGCTTCATCCTGGGCCTCGGCTCCAGCCACAAAGTGCAGGTCGAGCCGGAGCATGGCGTGGCCTACGGCAAGCCGATCACGCGGACGCGGGAGACCGTCGACTTCGTGCGCCGCCTTCTGGATGACGGACAGGCCGCGATCGACGGCGAGACCGTCCGCATCGAGAACTTCGACCTCTGGTTCCAGCAGACCGTCGCGCCGCCGCCGATCTATCTGGCCGGCCTCTTCCCGAAGATGGTGGAGACGTCGGGCGAGATCGCCGACGGCCTGATTCTGACACGGAGCACGCTGGCGACGGCGGCGGAGGTCCGGAAGTCGCTGGCGGTCGGCGCGGCGAAGGCCGGAAAGGACGCCGCGGGCATCGCGATCACCTCGCTGCTGCCGGTTTCGGTTTCGGAAGACCGCGCCGCCGCCTTCGATCGGCTGCGGCCGGGCCTCGCCTTCTACATGGGCTTCTTTCCACGCTACAACCGCCTGATCGCCGAGCACGGCTTCGCCGACGAGGCGGCGAAGATCGCGGAGGCCTGGGCGCGCGGCGACCGGAAGGCGGCGGAAGGCTTCGTCACCGACGCCATGCTGTCGGCGACCGGCATCGTCGGCGCGCCGGCCGAATGCCGGGAGAAGATTCAGGCCTATCGAGAATCGGGCATCGACCTGCCGATCCTCAGCCCGTTCGCGCGCGGGCCGGGCGCGGCGGAGACATTCAAGACCGTGCTGGAGGCGCTGGCCGGCGCCTGATCGGGCGCCATTTGCCCAAATTCGCGGCAGGGCGATACTGGCGTCCCAAGAATCGCTCGCCCGCCTTTCATGCGAACTTTCACGCCGAAACAATGGTTGACGCTGCTGACGGTGCAGATGTGCACGGTGCTGTTCGGCGTGACGGTCACCAGCGTCACGGTGATCCTGCCGCAGATGAAAGGGGCGCTCTCCGCGACGCAGGACCAGGTCGCCTGGGTGCTGACGCTGAACCTGGTCGCGACGGCCGTCGCGACGCCGCTGACCGGCTGGCTCGCGTCCCGGATCGGCTGGCGGCGGCTGATGTTGGGCTCGGTCCTGGGCTTCACCTGCGCCTCCGTCGCCTGCGGCTTCGTCGCCTCGCTGGAGACGCTGCTGATCTTCCGGGTGATCCAGGGGGCGCTCGGCGCCCCGATCTTTCCGCTCGGCCAGTCGATCATCCTGGCCCGGTTCGACCGTTCGCAGCATCCGATGGCGCTGATGATGTGGGGCGTGGGCGGCGTGATGGGGCCGATCCTGGGCCCGACCTTCGGCGGCCTGGTCGCCGATTTCCTGGACTGGCGCTGGTCATTCTACATGATCCTGCCGCTCGGCCTCGCCGCCTGCATTCCCGTGCTTTTTTCGCTCGGCGACGAGGAGCGCGGCACGGCCCGGCGGTTCGACTTCATCGGCTTCGTCCTGATCGGCGTCGCCGTCGCCTGCCTGCAGCTCGTCTTCGACCGGGGCCAGCGGGAGGACTGGTTCGATTCGGCATTGATCGTGATGTTGTCGGGGCTGGCGCTTGCGGCCCTCTACTTCTTCTGCGTTCATGCGGCGTTCGCCCGGGCGCCGCTGTTCGACGCCGCGACCTTTCGGGACCGCAATTTCGTCCTGGGCGTCTCCTTCGCGCTGATCATGGGCATGATGCAGTTCACGCCGATGGTCCTGTTCCCGCCGCTGCTGCAGGACCTGCGCGGTTATCCGGAATCGATCGTCGGCCTGCTGATCGCCATGCGCGGCGTCGGAAATTTCCTCAGCTTCTTCGTCGTGGCGCAGTGCACGCGCGCCAACCCGCGCGCGACCCTGGCGGCGGGCCTGCTGATCCAGGCGTTCGCCGGCCTCTGGATGAGCCAGCTCGACATCAACATGTCGACCCAGGACGTCATGTGGACCAACCTGATCCACGGCTTCGGCTTCGGGCTCGCCTACACGCCGATGGCGACGCTGACCTTCTCGACCCTGGCGCTGCCGCTGCTGACCCAGGGGAACGCCGTTTTCAGCCTGCTGCGCATGCTGGGCAGCAGTCTCTTCATCGCGGTCATCGTCGTGGTGCTGGTGCAGTCGACGGCCTTCGCCCAGCACAATCTCGCGGCCTCGCTCACGATCTTCGACCAGGCCCGCCTGGCGCCCTGGCTGGAGTGGTTCGGCGCGGCCGATACGGCCTCGTTCCAGGCGCTGGCGGGGGCGGAAGTCCGCCGGCAGGCGGCGATGATCGGCTATATCAACGCCTTCTACCTGATGGCGCTGACGCCCCTGATCGCGGCGCCGATGGCGCTCTTCTTCCGCGTGGCGGGAACGCGCGCGGGATAGCTCTTCCCGCCACGGCAGCGCCGGCTCAGAATACTGCGAGGGAGAAGGGGGAAACGCCCATGAAGCTGCTGCATTTCGACGATTTCAAGGTCGGCGTCCTGACCGACGCCGGCGTGGTCGACGTCACCGCGATCGCCAAGACGGCGCCGCATACCGGGTCCCACGACCTGATGGCGGGCCTGATCGGCGCCTATGATGCGCTGAAGCCGAAGCTGGAGGCGGCCGCCAAGGCGGGGCCGGCCGTCCCGCTCGATAGCGTACGCCTCCGCCCGCCGCTGCCGCGCCCCGGCAACATCTCCTGCATGGCCGTCAACTACATGGAGAACGGCACGCTGCCGGCGCCGCCGCCCCGCAACGGCTTCCACAAGATCGGCACGGCGGTCATCGGCCCCGGCGACGACATGGTGCTGCCGGACGTGCCGGCGACCATCTTCGAAGGCGAGGCGGAGCTTGGCCTCGTCATCTCGAAGCGCGCCAAGGACGTGCCGGCCGCGAAGGCGTTCGACTACATCTTCGGCTACATCAACTTCATCGACGGCTCCGCGCGCGGCCTGCCGCCGCCGGGCAACGTCTTCTTCCAGATGAAGTCCCGCGACACCTTCGCGCCGATCGGCCCCTACATCGTGACCGCCGACGAGATCGCCGACCCGCAGAACCTCGACGTGAAGCTCTGGGTCAACGGGGAGGTGAAGCAGGACTTCAACACCTCCGACATGGCGCACAAGATCCCGCAGGTGATCGAGTGGATCAGCTCGATCCACGTGCTGGAGCCGGGCGACATCGTAGCGACCGGCACCAACCATCGGGGCCTCAGCGCCTTCCAGGACGGCGATGAGGTGGCGCTCGAGGTCCAGGGCCTCGGCAAGCTCGTCATCGGCGTCAAGGACGACCTGAAGCGCACCTGGGGCCGCGAGACCCGGCTGGAGCGGAAGGAAGCGGGCTTCGACACGCCGACGCCGCAGCTGACGGGGAAGTACGCGCCGAAGAGCTAAAGCTTCGGCGCGATCTCGCCGGCGAAGCGCTGCATCTGCTGCATCTGGGCGGCGGCGCTGTCGCCCCTGTAGCGGACGATGATCTTGCCGAAGCCGGCGTCGAGGATCGCCTTCAGGTCGTCGACGATCTGCGCCTCGCTGCCGCTGCCGATCTCGCGGCCGCCGAAGGGGCCGGGCTTGGGGTCGCCCGGCGCGATGAAGATCTTGTAGACGAGGTCCAGGTCCTCGAAGCGGCGGCCGTGCTCGCCGGCGATCCGCTGCAGCGCCGCCATCCGCTCGGTCATCTGCTCGGGGCCGAGCGCCACGGCGAGCCAGCCGTCCGCCAGCTTGACGACCCGGCGGAGCGCGGGGTTCGAGACGCCGCCGATCAGGATCGGCGGGTGCGGCTGCTGGACGGAGCCCGGCACGGAATGCACCGGCGGGAAACTGTAGGTCTCCCCCGCATAGCCGACCTCGCCGCCGGCGCACATCGCCTTGAAGATTTCGAGATACTCGTCCGTCGCCTTGCCGCGCTTGGCGAAGGGCGCGGTGTGTAGCGCCTCGAACTCCTCCTCCAGCCAGCCGACCCCGGCGCCCAGGACGACCCGGCCGCCGGAAAACTGGTCGATGGTGATCAGCATCCGGGCCAGCAGCACCGGGTTCCGGTAGGGGACGATCAGCACCGCGGTGCCGATCTTGACCCGCTTCGTCGCGCCCGCCAGCACCGCCATCGCCGCGACCGGCTCCAAGAGCGGCGCGTCGGTCGCGGCCGGGAATTCGCCGGTCGCGCTGAACGGATACCGGGACGCGAACGCGGTCGGAAAGACGACGTGGTCCGCCAGCCAGATCGAGCCGAAGCCCGCGTCCTCCGCGAACCGCGCAAGGCCGACGACTGTCTCCGGCTCGGCCAACGGGCCGTAGATGCCGACGTCGAGGCCGAAGCGCTCCAGGTCCGCCATGGCGCCGGCGTCGCCTATTTGCGCTCGATCAGCTGGTACATGACGCCATGGCCTTCCTTCGGGTGCAGGAAGACCTGATGACCGGCCTCGATCACCCGGGCGCCGCGCGATTTCATGTCGGCGGTCGCGGCCGCGAGATCGTCGACCGCGAGCGCCACCAGATGCACGCCTTCGCCGCGCTTCTCGAGCGAGGCGCCGATGTCGCTCTTCTCGCCGAGCGGCTCGGCGAGTTCGAGGAACGTCCCCGACGAGCCGAGGCCCAGGATGGCGCGACGCAGCCCGATCGAAGGCTCGTCCTTGGGCGGCTTGGTGACGGTGAAGCCCAGGCGGTCGGTGTAGTGGGCGATCGCGTCGTCCAGGTTCTCGACGCGGACGACGATGTGGTCGATCCATTTGTGCATGGGGCAGGTCTCCCTATTCGGCCGCCGCGGCGGTCTTGGAACTTTCGAGATAGGCCTTGAGCTGGCGATCGTGCCGGCTCATGGCGGAGCGGCGGGCCTTCGATGCGGTCGCCCATGATCGTGACCCGCTCGATCACCCGCTCGCCGACGAAGTCGTTGACGACATAGTGCTGGGTGAAGCGGTTGTCCCACATGCCGATCGCGCCCGCCCGCCAGTGATAGCGGACGCCGAACGCCGGCTGCTTCACCCAGTTGGTCAGGTAGGCCAGCATGTGCGCGCTTTCCTGGGCGTTCATTTCGACGATGCGCCGGGTGAAGTGCTCGTTGACGTAGAGCGCCTTCCGCCCCGACGCCGGGTCGACGCGGACCAGCGGGTGGATGGTAACGCGGTCCGGCCGGTTGTGCGGCTCCGCGTCATGCAGGGCGGAGAGGCCGTCGCACATCTCCCGCATCGGCGGGGAGAGCGCCTCGTAGGCGGCGATCAGGTCGGTCCACATGGTGTCGCCGCCGACCTCCGGGCACTGCTTCATGTTCAGGATCGACATCAGCGCCGGGTTCGGCAGGAAGGTCAGGTCCGTGTGCCACTCGTCGGCGATGCCGCCTTCGCTCGCCGCCAGCCGGAACAGCTCCGGATAGCCTTCGGGCGTGCGTTCCTTCAGGTTCGGATGACCTTCGAGTTCGCCGAAATGGCGGCCGAAGGCGATGTGCTCCTCCGGCGTCATGTGCTGGTCCGGGAAGAACAGCACCTTGTGCTCGTGCAGCAGCCGCGTGATCTCCGCGGCGTCCTCCGCGTCCGTCTCGCTGAGACGAATATCCGTCACTTCCGCGCCAAGAGCGGCGGACAACCGCCGGACGCGCCAACCGTTCGTCGTCATCTCGCTCCTCCCGCTTGGCTTGTTCCGGGAAGCCTAGCGAACGGGCGCCAGGGGCGCCAGCAGCGGCCCGTCAGCCGCCAGAGGGGCGGATCACGCGTTCGCCGAACTCGGCCAGCTTGGCTTCCAGGTCACGGTGAAAGGCCGCGATGGGAACGACGACGCGGTCGACGCCCGCCTTCGCCATCGCCTCGACAGCCTGGAGCGGGTCCTTGCCGCTGTCGGGCAGGACGTCGGGGCAGCCGGTCATGACGCGGATTTCCGCTGGGTCGCGGCCGATGGCGCGGCATTCGGCGGCGAGCGCGGCGACGATGTCGGCGACGTCGAGCCCGGCGCCGGTCGCCGGGAAGAAGCCGTCGCCATAGCGTGCGGTCCGGCGGAGCGCGGGCTTGGTGTGGCCGCCAACGATGATCGGCACGCGGCCCTGGGCCGGCTTCGGATTGCAGCTCATGCCCTGGAACGACACGGTCTCGCCTGCGAAGCTCGCGTCATCGCCGTCCCAGAGCGCGCGCATCGCCTGGATCGCCTCGTCGGTGCGCTTGCCGCGGCCGGCGAACGGGACGCCGAGCGCCTCGAACTCCTCCTCCAGCCAGCCGACGCCGATGCCGAGCTCCATGCGGCCGCCCGTCAGGTGGTCGATGGTGGCGAGGTGCTTCGCGAGCACCAGCGGATTGCGCTGCGGCAGGACCAGCACGCCGGTGATCAGCCGAAGCCGCTCCGTCACCGCGCCGACGAAGGTCAGCCAGGCCAGCGGGTCGGGCCAGGCCTTGTCGATGCCGCCCGGCAGCCGGCCGGTTTCGTTGTAGGGATAAGCGGTCTCGTAGTGGGTCGGAATGACGACATGCTCGACCGCCAGGATGGCGTCGAAGCCCGCCGCCTCGGCGGCTTTGGCGACGCGCTTGGCGTCGGCGGGATCGGGATAGGAGATGTTGCCGAAATGCAGCGCGAACTTCATGGCTGGGCTTCCTTTGCGTCGATCGGCAGCGTCCAGATCGCCAGCAGGGGCTCCGCCTTGCTATGCATGGCGTGCAGGATGTCGGGCGGGTTGTAGATCAGCCTGCCGGGTCCCGGCTCCCGCCAAGGCCCGGCGTCCTGGCGCCAGCAGCCGGTCGAAAGGGCGACATACACTTCCTCCGGCGGATGGTGGTGGTTCGGATAGTAGGTTCGTGGCGCCAGGAGACTCGCGCCGATGCGGACATCCGTCCGTGCTTCGAGGCCGCCGTCGCCGACGATCACGGCGCCGGCGTGGGCGCGGGCGAAGTCCGGGTCGGCGGTCGACCGGTCTGGCCGTGTGCGCCAGGCGAGGCGCGGCGCGATCGTGGCGAACGCCCGGGCGAGGTCGCCGGTCGGGCCATCGGCGGCGGCGGCGAGCGCGGCCGGCAGGCAGTTCGCCGCCGCGGGCGCTTGTTCAGGCGTCGGGTCGGCGGCCTCCCCGGCCTGGGAGAGGGCGGCGAAGGCGCGCGTCGCGGCCTTGGCGGGCGCGCTGCCATCGGGCGCGCGGCGTTCGATCGCCGCCTTCAGCTCATCCAGAAAGGCCTGGAGGTCCGTGTCCCGCATCGTCTCCTGCATTGCCATGGCGCGCTTCCCCGCTTGCTGAAACGAGCGGAAAGTCTGCGCCATCGGCGGTGCGGCGTCGATGGCGGCCAGATTGCGGATTCGGTCAGCCGGCGGCGACCGCGGCGTTGCGGCGGAGGCCCAGGATGAACGCCTCGGGGCTCGTGTTGTGCAGGCCGCAGGCGCGATAGGAAACAATCGTATCGGGCCGCATCTGGTCATTCGCGTAGGTCGTGCGCGGTTTCTCGCGAATGCCGACGAGGTAGACCAGGCAGTCGCCCTTCTCCACGAGATAGCCGGTCGTCGCGCCCATCGGGTTGGTCGGGGCCGGCCGGTGATCGTAGTCGCTCGTGATGCTGAGAGCGTTGACCGCGGCCTTCTTCACGCTTTCCGGGTCGGCGATCGCGGCTTCGGTCGCTTCCGAGTACCAGGTGTCGACGGCCCGCTCCGTTCGCGCGATGCGTTGTCCGTCGTTGAAGTAGGTCTCGGTGATGAACGTCGTGCCGTCGCCGTTGCGCGTGACGTTCCGCTCGATGGTCACCTGATCGGAATTCAGGAAGGCCGCCAGGTTGAATTCGGCCTTGTCCTGGCTGACGGCGGCGGTCTGCGTGTCGGGCGCCCTGGCGGCGCTGCCGCCCCCGCTGCCGCCGGTGGACTGACAGCCGGCCAAAAGAACGGCGGCGACGACGGCCGCTGCGGCGGCGCGGAACGGGGATGGCATGAAGGCGGGCCCTCGTGTTGCTGCGATCCCGACATATTCGCGCATTCCGGGCCAACGCCAAGAACGGCCGCGCAATTTTCCGCCGCGGCCGTTACCATGGTCACAGGGAACGTCGCTTGGAGCGGAGCAAGAGCAATGGAGAAGGGCGCGCGCACGGCGCTGATCACGGGGTCGGGGCGTAATATCGGGCGCGGCTGCGCCAACTATCTGGCGGCGGCCGGCTTCAACATCGTCGTCAACGGATCGTCGAACCGGTCGGACTGCGAGCGCGTCGCGGCCGAGGTCGAGGCGCAGGGCGTCCAGGCCATGGTGGCGATGGCCGACATCGGCGACCAGCAGGCGGTCGAGGCGATGGCCGGCGACGCGCTCGACAAGTTCGGCCGCATCGACGTCTTGATCAACAACGCCGCGATCCGCCCGGTCGGCCCGTTCCTCGAAATGACGGACGACATGCTGGAACGGGTGATGAGCGTGAACACATACGCCGCCGTCTGGCTCGCCCGCGCCTTTTTGCCCGGCATGATCGAGGCCGGCTGGGGGCGGATCGTCAACTTCACCGGCATGAACGCCCAGCGTGGCACGGCGAGCCGGCCGCATGTCACCATGTCGAAGCACGCCGTCTGGGGCCTGACCAAGGCGCTGGCGCGGGAGTTCGGGCCCCAGGGGGTCACGACCAACATCATCTCCCCCGGCACCTTTCCGGGCGAAGGCGTCAACGTCGCCCATGACGGCCGGCTGGAGGAACTGGCGGCGTCCACGCCGGTCCGGCGGCTCGGCGAGGCGAGCGACATCGCCGCGCTCGTCGCATATCTCTGCGGACCGGACGGCGGTTTCGTGAACGGCC
>DAINCG010000048.1:12652-13309 GCA_036732525.1 Pseudomonadota bacterium
AGCATGCTCTGGGTCAGCGCGCCGGCAGATGCTCCGCGAACCAGGCGACGGTTTCGTTCATCACCTGGCTGAACGCGGGCTCGGCGTAGACTTCGTAGTGGCCGACGCCGGGCAGTTCGACGTATTTCTTCGGTTCGCCTGCCTTGTCGTAGAGCGAGCGGCAATCCTCGGGCGGCACCAGTCGGTCGTCTCCGGCGGCGATCAACAGGAGCGGCCGGGGCGCAATCTTGTCGACGACCCACTCGGGGTGGAACTGCAGCGTCTCGTCGATGTATTCGAGCGGCAATTCGCTGAGCGCGTTGGGATTGTTCGCCCGGGCGGCCGACGCCAGCGCGGCCGACTGCCGGTCCGGCAGCAGGATCTCGTCGCGGGGCGCATAGCGTGACTGGCCGGTCAGCACCCGCGCTTCCCGGTCGATGCGGGAGGTCTCCAAGAGGTCGACATACTCGTCGGGCCGCCGCACGCTCCGCATCCAGCGGGCGCCGTGGCCCATGCCGACGACGCCGACCGTGCACTTGACCCGCTCGTCGACTGCGGCGACCCAGACGACGGTCGCGCAGCCATAGCTCGTGCCGTAGATGCCGATCCGGTCCGCGTCGACCTCCGGTTGGATCTGGAGGAAGGTCATTGCCGCCTGGACGTCGGCCACCCGGCTGT
>DAINCG010000048.1:13332-16381 GCA_036732525.1 Pseudomonadota bacterium
CCCAGCCCTTGTAGTCGAAGGTCAGCACGACGTAGCCGGCTTCGTTCAGCACCCGCGCGTTGTCCGGCAGGTAGAGGTCCTTGACGCCGGTATAGCCGTGGCAGAGCACGACGCCGGCGCGCGTTTCGCCGGGCGTCATGCCCTCCGGCAGATAGAGATCGCCGTCGAGCTTCACGCCCTCGCTGTAGAAGGAGATATTGCGCCGCATCGGGTCCTCCCGCGACCGCTATTCCGCTGCTTCCTTCCTGGCGGGGTCGGGCAATCGCGTCGCGCCCGCGTCCGCCAGCGCCTCGATCTCCGCATCTGCGAAGCCGGCCTCGGCCAGAATGGCGCGGCCGTCGGCGCCAAGCTCCGACGGCAGAGTGCGGATTTCAGCCGGAGTCTTTTCGAAGCGCACGCCGGGCCGCGCCAGGCGGATGCGCCCTTCGGTCGGGTGGTCGAACTCCTGGAAGAGGCCGACCGCTCGCAGGTGCGGGTCCTCGCCGAGCTCGCTCAGGGGCGTCGCCCGTCCGTGCGGAATGTCGGCCTGCTCCAGTGCTTCGAGCAGGTCGTCGGTCGGCCAGTCCGCGACGGCCGCGGCGACCATCTCGTAAAGCTCGCCGATCTTCTCGCTTCGCGTCTTGCCGTCGACGACGCGGGCGTCCTCCAGCATGTCCGGCCGTTCCATCAGCGTGAAGAAGGCGCGCCACTGCTTCACATTGTAGGGCAGGATGCAGACATAACCGTCCCGCGTCGCGTAGGGGCGGCGGTACTCGACCATGGAGCGCTCGTACCCCGCGGGGCCGAGCGGCGGCTGGAACGTCTGGCCGGCATTGTGCTCGACCAGGTTGAAGCCGACGATGGTCTCCAGCATCGGCACCTCGACGAGCTGGCCTTCGCCCGTCCGCTCGCGGGCGAACAGGGCCGCGATCGTCGCGTGGGCGCAGAACTGGGAGCCGATCTTGTCGCAGATCGAAGCGTTGACGAAGCGGGGCGCGCCCGACCGGCCGCCCTGCATGTCCGCCATGCCGGAAAGGCCCTGGATCACGTCGTCATAGGCGGGGCGGGGCCCGTAGGGCCCGTCCTGCCCGAAGCCGACGAGCGCCACGTAGACGAGGCGTGGATTGACCGCCTTGCAATCCTCGTAGCCGAGGCCGAGGCGGGCCATCGCCGCAGGGCGGACGGAGGCGATCAGCGCGTCGGCGGTCTCGACCAGCTTCAGGAGAGCGTCGCGCGCCGCCGGCTGCTTCAGGTCGAGCACGATCGAGCGCTTGTTGCGGTTGGCGTTCAGGAAGAAGTGGCCCATGCCGGCGCTGCGGCCGGGCGCGATGCCGCGGGTGATGTCGCCTTCCGGGCTTTCGACCTTCACCACGTCCGCGCCGTAGTCGGCGAGGATCTGCGTGCCGTAGGGGCCGAAGCCGACGGTCGTGAGGTCGAGAATCCTGACGCCTGCAAGCGGTCCGGGCATCGTTGGTCCTTCGGTCGTGTCGGTTGGGACGCGCCGGATCATGGCATATCCGGCTTGGCCCCGCTATCGGCGCACGCTCTTCGTCGCGCTGGCGCAGGTCGCCAGGAACTCGGGCGCCGGCGAGACGGCGCGGCAGGCTTCCGCCAGTTCGGCGACCAGGCTTTCCAGGTCGCCCAGACTGGTCGTTCGCCGCAGCAATTGCAGCCGGCGGACCGCGACCTCGACGGCATGGCCGCTGCCGACGGCCATGTACTGCCGCCTCGCCTCGCCGTAGTGTCGGAAGGCGTCGACATCGCGCTCCTGCATCGCAGCGATCGTCGCCAGCCAATAGTCGTCCTCGCCGTTCTGGTCGAGCATCGACTGGTTCTCTTCGGCGATGCGGCGGGCTTCGTCCAGCTCTTGCTGCTCGATCAACGGGATCAGGATGTTGCGCCGGGCGAGCGGGCCGCCCGGGTTGATCGCGAGGGACGTCCGGTAGCGGTCCGCCGCCGCCGCCGCGTCGCCCTTCCGCCGCGCGGCGATCGCCATCTGGTCCCAGGACTTGTAGTCGGCCGGGCAGATTTCGATCGCCTGACGGAATTGCGCTTCCGCCGCTGCGTAGTCCCGCTGGGCGAGGAGCGCATTACCGTCCTCGAAATGCCGGCGCGCGGCCGCTTCCTCGGCTTGCGACAGCCTGTAATCGAAGTCGACGACGTGAAACGCTTCATGGCTGAAAAGAAACAACAGCGCATCCTCGGGCGTGCCGGGCATCGACTTGATCGCGCCTTCGGGGAGGCCCGCCATGCCGGACGCGAACGCCGCCATGGAGCGGTCGAGGATGCCGCCATCCACCAGGACGAATTGATGGCAGGCGAACGCCATGCCCGAGTTCAGCAGGTTCTCGCGGGCAAACCTGGCGTAGGCGGCCGGCGTCAGCAGGCCGTCCGCGAGGCGCTCCGCATCGATCAGCAGCGCCCGGCGGGCGATGTTCGATCCGTCGAGCGGCGGCCGCTCGTTCACGCGGAAGCCTTGCTTGGCGGCGAGTTCGGCGAACGCGGGCGTCGGTTCGACCAGATAGCCCTTCTCTTCGGCGAAGGCGAGGAAGGGCCCGAGCGCGAAGGGAGCGTGGAGCCGCTTCCAAAGCTCCAGCCCGACGCCGAACCCGACGACGGCGACCAGGACGGCGGCCAGGATCAGATTGCGTTTCATGCGCCCTCCGCCCCCGATTTCCGAAAAATGCTTTGCCAGAAGAAGCCGTTCTGAAACGACAGCAACGCCGCGACGAAACCGTCCGGGTGGGCGGAGGCGACGCTGTAGGTCACGTAGATGACCAGCGGGCTCACCAGGAAGGGCGCGAAGGAGCGGAGGCTCCAGCGCGCCATCGGATCGCGGATGTGGCTGTAGGCGATGTTGGCGAAGATGCCGAGCACTGTGCAGATCGCGATGATGACCGCCGGAAACGCGGCCGCCACGGTCGGCCCGAAGCTCTCCTGCACGATATCCGGCGCGCGAAAGCGGGCGCCGCCGGGATCGATCGCGTCCGGCGGCGGGGGCGGCCCGAAGAACAGCCGGTCGGCCGCGATGGCGACGGCGAGGCATATCGCCACCGACAGCAGCCAGCGG
>DAINCG010000049.1:0-8332 GCA_036732525.1 Pseudomonadota bacterium
ACGGAGGCGATCAGCTTCGCGGCGAGCGCCGTCCGTCCCATGCGCAGCAGCGCTTCGGCGCGCGTCTGGCTGAAGCTTAGCGCAACGATCGGGCCGGCCGGCGGCGGCGCCGCGATCGCGGTCACGCGGCGGGCGATGTCGGCGAGGACCGGGGAGGCGATCCGGGCAGGCAGTGCGGCGACCAGTCGCGTCGCCTCGGCTCGGTCCGTGCCGTCCCAAAGGTCGCGCGGCAGATAGGCGGCGCCGGGGTCGAGCGCGCCGGCCGCGGCCGGGTCGATGCCGCTATTCAGATCGAGCGTGCGGATCGAACCCTGGGCCGCCGCGTCGCGGGCGAACGGCGCCGCGGCGAGCGCGACGGCGAGGCCTAAAGCCAGCCTGAACCCGCGGCTAGTCCGGAAAGCGTTCATTCGGCAGGACTTTCTCGACAGTCTGGGTCGGCGCGGGAATATCCCAGTAGGCCAGGAATATCGCGCCGCCGAGCGAAACGACAATAAGGGCGGCCATCAAAAATCCAAAAAATCGGCCGAGCAAAGGACTCTCCCAGTCGCCGGCGGGGCGGGCTCTCAAATTTCTCCGCCGCAGTGGTATAAGGCGTCAGAACCATGGCGTTTTGAAGGCCGAATGTCGAGGCGGAATGACCTCACCTACAGTTCCAAACAGGCTGGTGCGCACTGTCGCTCTCGTCGGCATGATGGGCGCCGGCAAGAGCACGATCGGGCGCAAACTGGCGCAGCGCGTGGGCGCGCCCTTCGTCGACGCCGATCATGAGATCGAGCTCGCGGCGGGGTTGAGCATCCCCGAAATCTTCAGCACGTACGGCGAGGCGGAGTTCCGCAGCGGCGAACGGCGCGTGATCGCGCGCCTGCTCGACGATCCGCCGCACGTCCTCGCCATGGGCGGCGGCGCTTTCGTCGATCCGGAGACGCGCGCGTTGACGCGGGCGAAGGCCACGGCCATCTGGCTGAATGCGGAAGTTGAGGTGCTGTTCCGGCGCGTGTCCCGGCGGGCGAACCGGCCGATGCTCTTCGTGGACAATCCGCGGGCGCAGCTGGAGAAGCTGCTCGCCGAGCGGACGCCGACATATGCGGAGGCGGACATCATGATCCGGTGCGGCGACGCGCCGCCCGAGGATGCGGCGATGGAGGCGGAAAGCCGTCTGATCCAGCTGGGCGCCGTCCGGCCGGTGGCGGCATGACGACGATGCAGACAGTCGACGTCGCGCTCGACGCGCGCGCCTACGAAATCCTGATCGGCCCCGGCCTGCTGGCGGACGCCGGGCGGCACCTGCGGAAGGCGGTCAAGGGCGACCGCCTCGTCGTCATCGCCGACGCCGCGGTGGCCCGTCTGCACGGCGCTGTCCTGATGGGCAGTCTGGTCGCCGCGGGCTATCGGGCCGATCTCCTGGAAATTCCGGCCGGCGAGGCGAGCAAGAGCTTCGCGGTCTTCGGCGATCTCGTCGAACGCGTGCTTGCGCTCGGCATCGACCGCCGGACGACCGTCGTCGCCTTCGGCGGCGGCGTCGTCGGCGACCTTGCGGGCTTCGTCGCGGCCGTCCTGCTGCGCGGCCTCGATTACGTCCAGATCCCGACGACTCTCCTGGCCCAGGTCGACAGCTCCGTCGGCGGCAAGACCGCGATCAACGCGAAGGCCGGCAAGAACCTGGTCGGCGCCTTCCATCAGCCGCGTCTGGTTCTGGCCGACCTCGACGTGCTTCGGACCCTGCCGCGCCGCGAGCTGCTCGCGGGCTATGCGGAGGTGGTGAAGTACGGTCTGATCGACCGCCCGGCGTTCTTCGAGTGGCTGGATGCGAACGGCGCCGCCGCGCTTGACGGCGATCTCGCGCTGATGGGCGAGGCGGTCGCGGAATGCTGCCGGGCCAAGGCCGAGGTCGTCGCAGCGGACGAGCGGGAAGCGGGCCGCAGGGCGCTCTTGAACCTCGGCCACACCTTCGGCCACGCCTTCGAGGCGGAGGCGGGCTATGACGGCGGGCTGCTGCACGGGGAGGCGGTCGCGATCGGCATGTCGCTCGCATTCCGCCACTCCGTCCGGCTGGGCCTCCTGCCGCTCGCCGAGGCGGAACGGGTCGAGGCGAGCCTGGCCGCGCGCGGCCTCCCGGTTCGGCCGGACCTGTCCGGCAACCGGCCGGCGCCGACCGTCGACGCATTGTTGCAGCGCATGCGCGCGGACAAGAAGGCGCTCGACGGCAAGGTGACGCTGATCCTCGCACGCGGGATCGGCCAGTCCTTCGTGCAGCCGGACGCCGACGTCGCCCCGATCCGCGAAACGCTCGCGGAGGCGCTTCGACGATGAACGAAGTCGCCGACGCCGCCGCGATCGACTGGGAGTTCTGGCTCTCGGTTCTCGCCGTGGTCTTTCTGTTGCTGTTGTCCGGCTTCTTCTCCGGATCGGAGACGGCGCTGACGGCCTTGTCGCGGCCGCGCATGGTGCATCTGGCGCGCAAGGGCGATCGGCGGGCCGCCGTAGTGCGCCGGCTGACCGACCGGCGGGAAGACCTGCTGGGCGCGCTGCTGCTCGGCAACAATCTCGTCAACATCCTGGCCGCCTCGATCGCGACCAGCGTCCTGATCCGCCTGTTTGGCGAGGCCGGCGTCGCCTATGCGACGCTCGGCATGACCTTTCTGGTGCTGATCTTTGCCGAAGTGCTGCCGAAAACGTTCGCGATCAATCATCCCGACCGCTCGGCGCTCGCGGTCGCGCCCGTCGTCCGCGTCGTGGTCGCGGCGCTGTCGCCGATCTCGAAGGGCGTGCAGTGGATCGTGCGGCAGGTCCTGGGCCTGCTTGGCGAGCGGCCGAACCAGGCCGGCATGAAGGAGGAGATGGAGGAGGCCCGCCAGGAGGCGCTCCGCGGCGCGATCGAGCTGCATCACGGCGACGACGCCGAAACCCAGGCGGAACGCCAGATGCTGCGCAGCATCTTGGAGCTTGCGGAGCTCGAGATCGCCGAGGTGATGACGCACCGCCGGAACGTGGTGATGGTCGACGGCGACCGTCCGTCCGACGAGATCGTCAACGAGGTGCTCGCCAGCCCTTACACGCGCATCCCGGTCTGGCGCGAGGCCCAGGAGAACATCGTCGGCGTGATCCACGCCAAGGCGCTGCTGCGGGCGGTGCGCGCCGCCGGCGGCGACGCTTCCCAGATCGACATCGGCCAGATCGCGGCCGATCCCTGGTTCGTGCCGGAATCCACGACGGCGCTCGACCAGCTGCACGCCTTTCGCCGACGCCGCGAGCATTTCGCGCTGATCGTCGACGAATATGGCGCCTTCATGGGCATCGCGACGCTGGAAGACGTGCTGGAGGAGATCGTCGGCGACATCTCGGACGAGCATGACCTGCCGTTGCCCGGCGTCCGGCGCCAGGCCGACGGCAGCTACGTCGTGCCGGGCGCGACGGCGATCCGCGACCTGAACCGGGAATTCGAATGGCGCCTGCCCGACGACGACGCGACGACCATCACCGTTCTCGGCACCATCGCCGGCCTGATCATGCACGAGGCCCGGCTGCTGCCGGAGGCGGGCCAGACCTTCGAGTTTCACGGCTACCGCTTCCGGATCCTGCGCCGCCTGCGCAATCAGATCGCGCAGATCCGGGTGACGCCGCCGAAGTCCGGCCAATCCGGGGGCCCCGGCGATGACTGAACCGAACGACGCCTATAAATCGCTCGAAAAGCGCTTCGCCCGCGCCATCCGGGTCAATGAGGCGGCTGGCTGGCTGCATTGGGACCAGAGCGTCACAATGCCGTCCGGCGGCGCGGAGGCGCGTGGCGAACAGGCGGCGGCCCTTGCCGAAGTAATCCACGAAATCATCGCAGCGCCGGAAACGGCGGACTTGCTGTCGGCCGCGGACGCCGGCGGCGATGCCTGGCGCAGCGCCAATCTCCGCGAGATGGCGCGCCGCCACATCTCGGCGACCGCCATTCCGGCGGACCTGGTCGGCGCGCTCGCCCGCGCGCGGGCGGCGTCGGAAGCCGCGTGGCGCGACGCGCGAGCCGATAACGCCTTTCACTACGTTCTGCCGGCGTTCGAACGCCTGGTCGGGCTGGCGCGCGAAGAGGCGGCCGCCCTCGGCGACGCGTTCCGGCTGAATTCCTACGACGCGCTGCTGGAGCAGTACGATCCCGGCCGCAGGTCCGCCGATGTGGCGCCCATCTTCGACCGGCTGCGCGACTTCCTGGCTGACACGGTGCCGGAGATCGTCGACCGGCAGGCGTCCTGGCCGGACGACCCGGCGGTGCGCGCGCCGGCCGCCGTGCAGCGCAAGGCGGCGGATGCGCTGTTGCGCTCGATCGGCTTCGATTTCGAGCACGGCCGGTTGGACGACAGCCTGCATCCCTTCTCCACCGGCACGCCGGAAGACGCGCGGATCACGGCGCGGTGGGACGAGGGCGACGCGCTGTCCGGCCTGATGGCCGTGCTGCACGAAGCCGGCCATGCGGCCTACGCCCGCGGCCAGCCGGCGGCGTGGCGCGGCCACATGGTCGGCGAAGACGCCGGCATGACCGCGCATGAGAGCCAGTCGCTGGTCTACGAGATGCAGGCCGGCCGGACGCACGAGATGGCGGGCTTCCTCGCCGGCCTGCTGCGGCAGGCGTCGGGCGGGCGGGCGCCGGGCGACGCCGTGGTCGCCCGGGCGTTGCTCCGGGTCGAGCCCGGCTACATCCGCGTCGAGGCGGACGAGGCGACCTATCCGCTGCATGTGGTGATGCGGTTCGAATTGGAGCAGGCGATGATCGCCGGCGACCTTGCGCCCCGCGACCTGCCCGACGCGTGGAATGCGCATGTGGAGGACGGGCTCGGTTTGCCGGCCCCGGACGACCGGAACGGTTGTCTGCAGGACATTCACTGGTACGACGGCGCGTTCGGCTACTTTCCGACTTACACGCTGGGCGCGCTCGCCGCCGCGCAGCTTTTCCAGGCGGCGGAGCAGGAGATCGGTCCGGACGCGATGGCCGGCGCGCTCGCCCGCGGCGACTACGCGCCGCTCACGGCCTGGATGGCGCGCGCGATCCACGAACAGGGGCGGTTCCACGAATCGAGCGACGCGCTGCTGCGGGCCGCGACCGGGAGCCCCGTTTCGACCGACGCATTCGAGGCGCACATCCGGCGGCGCTATCTCGCATAGCGCCTGCGGAGGCGCGTGTCAGACGACGGCGACGCAGTCGATCTCGACCAGCGCGTCCGGCTCGAGCAGCGCCCCGACCTGGACCAGCGTCATCGACGGAAAATGCTTGCCGATGTGCGCCTTATAGCCTTCGCCGATGCCGCGGCCGGCGGCCTTGTAGGCGGCGATGTCGGTCACGTACCACGTCATGTGCGCGATGTTTTCGGGCCCGGCGCCCGCGGCCGCCAGCACTTTGACGATGTTCGCGAACGCCTGGGTCGTCTGGGCGGCGAAGTCGCCCTTCGCGAGGTCGCCGGTCGTGGGATCTCGGCCGATCTGTCCGGCGACGAAGACCTGCCGGCCCGCGGCCGCCGTCCCCCACGAGAAGCCGGGCGCGCGCGGCCACCCTTCGGGGCTGAGAAAATCCATCTGCCTAGCGTCCTCTGTTCCGCACTCTCCGGCGTGCAGGTTAGCAATGATCCGACGCGCCCGCGACGCCGGCGTCGACGCGCAATTTGCCGATCGCGTGACGCCGGTCGCAATCGCCGGGTTCTCGGATCGCATATCGTCGGGTCGGAAGCGGGCGTGTGCTGGATAACATTTGTTTTGTTTCAGGCGGATCGGCGAAATTTTGGATGGGCGACTGTCCGGCCGTCGGCTTGCCCGGAGGGGCGATTCGCGTATAAGAATTCGTTTAAAGAGCCGTAGGCGACTGCGGCCACCGAATACCGGTCATGCTAACCTTGGGCGAGGCGCGCGTGATCCGCGAAAGCGAGGCGCAACGTGCAGACCATCGACCTTTCGGCGCTGAACGGCGCGGATGGCTACCGCATCGTCGGCAGCGCATCCAACGATGAATTCGGGTTTTCGGTCTCGATCATCGGCGACTTCAACGGCGACGGCTTCGACGACCTCCTGATCGGCGCGCGGTATTCGACCGATGCCGGAACGATGAGCTCCGGCAGCGCCTATGTCCTATACGGGTCCGCGACGTCGCCCGGCGCGGTGTTCGACCTGAGCGCTACGCCGCCGGACGGGACGACCGGCTTCGAAATCCTGGGCCCGACCGACGCCACGTCGACCTTTGGCTTTGCGGTCACGGGGATCGGCGACGTCAACGGCGACGGCAATGTCGACCTTCTGATCGGCGCGCCCTATGCCAATGTCAACGGCGCCGACGACGGCGGGTCCATCGTGATTTTCGGCGGCGCCACGTTCGGCGCCACGTTCAACGCGAACCTCAATCCGGGCGCGAACGGCTTTCAGATCGCGAGCACGAGCGCTTCCCAGCCCAATGCGCATATCGGCATCAGCGCCGGCGGGCCGGGCGACTTTAATGGCGATGGCCTCAACGACGTTCTGATCGGCGCCTACAACACCACGAACGCCGGCGGCGCGATCCTGACGTTCGGCTCGGCGGCCGGGGACGATGTCGATGTCGCCAACTTGAACGGTCTGAACGGCGTCCGCTTCGTCGGCGATGCGACCGATCCCGGCAACCGGACCGGCTTTACCGTCGATATCGTCGGCGACATCAACGGCGACGGTCTCGACGACCTGATCATCGGCGCCCCGTATTCGACGGGCGTCGACGGCAACGACCGGGGTGCCGCCTACGTCGTGTTCGGCACGACCGCGAACCTGGGCGCGACATTCGATCTGACGACGCTCAACGGGACGGACGGCTTCGAGATCCGCTCGACGCGGCCGGGCAATCGCATGGGCGACGCGGTCGCGGCGGCCGGCGACGTCAACGGCGACGGCATCGACGACCTGATCGTCGGCGAGGCGCGCTACGGCATGGGCGGCGCCGTCGAGGCCGGCGCGGCCTATGTTATTTTCGGACAGACGACGGCCTTCAACCCCTCGATCGACGTCGCTGGGCTGACAGCGCCGAACGGCTTCGCGATCCAGGGCGGCGCCGGCTACGACAATATCGGCGCCGCCGTCAGCGGCGCGGGCGACGTCAACGGCGACGGCTATGACGACGTCATCGTCGGCTCGCCCGGCCGGTATCCGACGACGGGCTATTCCGGCGGCGCCTATCTCGTTTTCGGCGGACCGGCGTTCGGCAGCATTTTCGACGTGAGCACGATCGACGGGCTGAACGGGTCTGTGCTGACCAATTCAAGATATGGTGCGGGCGCCTCAGTCTCCGGCGCGGGCGACCTCGACGGTGACGGCTTCGACGACCTGATCATCGGCGAGCCGTTCGCATTCGATGGGGCCGGCTACAGCTTCGTCGTCTACGGATTCGATTCGGGCGAGGTCACCCAGCTGGGCGACGCGATGCCCAACAGCCTGATGGGCAGCGCCGCCGTCGATGTCCTGGTCGGCGACCTCGGCGACGACATGCTGGTCGGCGCCGGCGGTCAGGACGCCTTCAGCGGCGGCCAGGGCGACGACATCATCGGCGTTTCGGACGCGACGTTCCTCCGCGCCGCCGGCGGCGCGGGCATGGACACGCTTCGCCTCGACGCGGCCTTCACGCTCGATCTTACGCCGGCGACCGCGCCGCGCGTCCAGGCCATCGAAACGATCGACCTCGCCACGACCGGCAGCGCGCTGACGATCGACGACCTGACCGTCTTCGATCTCTCAGACACGACCAACACGCTGCGCGTCACCGGCGTCGGCGGCACGACGTTGACGCTTGCCGACGGCGCGGACTGGATCGTTCAGGACCGGACCAACGAAGGGCGCACGCTCCGTAACGGCGAGGCGACCGTCATCGTCGACGACACGGTGACGCTGGTCCCCAACCTGGCCGTGCCGAACATCAGCCGCGTTTTGCTTGGCGCCCTCGATGGGACGGACGGCTTCCGCCTCGACGGCGTCAACGCCTTCGACGATACCGGCCGTTCGGTCGCCGGCGGCGGCGATTTCAACGGCGACGGCTATGCCGACTTCATCATCGGCGCGGCGCGCGACGACGGTCTCGCGACCGACTCGGGCGCCTCCTATGTCGTCTTCGGCGGCCCCGGCGCCTTCATGCCGTCCGTCGATCTGTCGGCGCTTAACGGGACGGACGGTTTCGCGCTGCTCGGCGACCAGAACTACGGCTATTCCGGCAATTCGGTCGCCTTCGCGGGCGACGTGAACGATGACGGTTTCGACGACGTCATCATTGGCGGCGAAGGCGCGGGCGGATCGGACGGCGAGGCCTTTGTCGTTTTCGGAACGGACGTTTCGCCCGGCGCTTCGATCACTC
>DAINCG010000049.1:8413-9585 GCA_036732525.1 Pseudomonadota bacterium
CGCTGCCGGCGATTTCAACGCCGACGGCATTGACGACATCCTGGTCGGCGCGCCGGGCGCGCCCTCGAATATCGGGACTGGTTCCGACGCCGGCTCGGCGTATGTCGTATTCGGCGCGGCTGGCGCGGCCGCGCCCGTCTTCAACCTGCTGACGGTCAACGGAACCAATGGCGCCGAGCTCGGCGGCGCGACGATGGGCGACCTTGCCGGCAGCGGCGTCGGACGGGTCGGCGACATTGACGGCGACGATATCGACGACGTCATCGTCGGCGCCCCCGGCGGCGACGCCGGCGGTCCTAACGCCGGCGAAGGTTACGTCGTCTTCGGCGCTTCCGGAGCGGCCGCCCCCTTCTTCGGTCTCGCTGGCGTCGACGGGACGACGAACGGCTTCCGCCTCGACGGCGTCGCCGCTCTCGACAACCATCGCGCCGGCGCAGATGTCGACGGCGCCGGCGACATCAACGGCGACGGCTACCAGGATGTCATTGTCGGGATGCGCGGCTACACCGACGGCGGCGCGACCAACCCCGGCGAGACCTATGTCGTCTTCGGCGGGCCGGCAGGCACGTTTGCGGCCAATAATTCGTTCGCGGGGCTGAACGGCGCAAACGGCTTCCGCATCGACGGGATCGACAACTACGACTACAGCGGCCGCTCGGTCTCGCGCGCGGGCGACGTCAATGGCGACGGCTTCGACGACCTGATCGTCGGCGCGCCCTACGCGGATCCGCAAGGCGCCGTCGTCGCCGGCGAGGCCTATGTCATCTTCGGCAGGGCGTCCGGATTTGCCGCGGACGTCGCGCTTTCCGGACTTGACGGGACCGACGGCTTCATCATCGAAGGCGCGGAAACCTATGATTACGCGGGCGTTTCGGTCGGCGCTGCTGGAGACGTCAACGGCGATGGCTACGACGACATCATCGTCGGTGCGGTTCGCGCCACCGGCAACGGCAGCGACACGGGCGCCGCCTACATCGTCTTCGGCCGGGATACGGGGCCGGTCACCCAGCAGGGCACGAGCGCGTCTGAGACGCTGTCCGGCACGGCCGCCATCGACATCATCATCGGCGGCCAGGGCGATGACGAACTCGTCGGCGGCGGTAACGCGGACGTGCTGCGCGGCGGCCAGGGCGACGACATCCTGGACGTGGCCGACCTCGGCTTCCAGCGCC
>DAINCG010000049.1:9631-16001 GCA_036732525.1 Pseudomonadota bacterium
GATCGAGGCCATCGACCTCGCCGGCTCGATCCTCGAGGTCGTCTTCGACAAGGAAGCTGTGCTCCAGCTCTCCGACACCAGCAACACGATCAGGATCACCGGCGACAACACCTCGACCCTGACGTTGAACGACGGCGCTATGTGGATGGCGACCGAATCGACCAACGAAACGGTCACGCTGACCAACGGCAACGCCGTGATCGTCGTCGATCTCGACGTCATGCTGTCGCCGAACCTGGCCGTGCCGGCGCCGGCGACGATCGACGTCGCAGCCCTCGACGGCACGGACGGCTTCCGCTTCCAGGGCGCCAATGCGGCCCAGGAGGTCGGCTTCGGCGTCAGCGGCGCGGGCGACGTCAACGACGATGGCTTCGACGACATTCTCGTCGGCGGCCCCGGGCTGAACGGCGGGACGGGCGGCGCGGCCGTGATCCTGGGCCAGGCCGGCGCCTTCACGCCGACCCTGTCGGCCGGGGCGCTTGCGGGGGCAAACGGCTTCCTGCTGAACGGCGTGTCGACGAGCGATGAAGCCGGTTTCTCCGTCAGCGACATCGGCGACATCAACATCGACGGCATCGACGATTTCGTCGTCGCGGCGCCCGGCGTCGACGACGGCAGCCTGACGAACAACGGCGCCAGCTATGTCGTATTTGGCCAGGCGACCTTCACGACGCCGATCGATCTCGGGACGCTGAACGGGACGGACGGCTTCCGTCTGCTCGGCGGCGTCGACTTCGGTTATGCGGGCGAATCGGTCGCGAACGCGGGCGACGTCAATGGCGACGGCATCGAGGACCTGATCGTCGGCTCGCCGATTAGCGGACAGCCCGGCGAATCCTATGTGGTGTTCGGGCAGAGCGCCGGCTTCGCCGCGTCGCTCGATCTGTCCTCGCTGATCGGGACGAACGGCTTCCGCGTCGTCGGCGTCCAGACCAACGACTTCACCGGCGCCGCGGTCCATGCGGCCGGCGACGTCAACGGCGACGGCGTCGACGACCTGATCGTCGGCGCGAGCGGCTTCGACGGCCTCGCCGCGAACAATGGCCAGGCGGCGCTGATCCTCGGCACGACCGCGGGCTTCGCCGCGACGGTCAACATTTCCGACCTGAACGGCGCGAACGGCGCGACCTTCACCGGCGCCGGCGGCGATCAGCAGGCCGGTTTCTCGGTCAGCACGGTCGGCGACCTGAACGCCGACGGCTTCGCCGATTTTGCCGTCTCGGCGCCGAACACGGCGGGCGGCGGCGACGTCTACGTCGTCTTCGGCATGGCGGCCGATTTCCCGGCCACGACGAACCTCGGCACGCTCAACGGAACTAACGGCTTCGCGATCAACGGGATCACCAAGGGCGACCGTGCGGGCGAAAGCGTCTCGGGCGCGGGCGACGTCAATGGCGACGGCTACGACGATCTGATCATCGGCGCGATAGATGCCGGCGGATCCGGCGAGGCCTATGTCGTCTTCGGCGACGGCGGCGCCTTCCCGTCGACCATCGATCTCGTGAACCTGGACGGCACGGATGGTTACCGCATCCGCGGCATTTCCGAATTGGACGAGACCGGCGTTTCCGTCTCGGGCGCGGGCGACATCAACGGCGACGGCTATGATGACGTCATCGTCGGCGCGCCGGGCTCCGATGCGGCGTTTACGAACGCCGGCGAGGCCTATGTGATCTTCGGCGCCGACTCCGGCGACGTCACACAGCAGGGCACGGGCGGTTCGGAGACGCTGACGGGCACGGCTGCGATCGACGTGCTGATCGGCGGTCTTGGCGACGACACCCTCGTCGGCCAGGGCGGCGCGGACGTGCTGCGCGGCGGCGCGGGCGCTGACACCCTCGTCGTCAGCGACATGAACTTCCAGCGCGTCGTCGGCGGCAGCGGCGACGACATCCTGCAGATCGACGGCGCAAGCGTCGTCGCCGACTTCACGGCGATCGGCGATCAGCGGGTGAGCGGCATCGAGCAGATCTCGCTTCAGGGAACGAGCTCCAGCGTCGTGCTCGACCGGCTCTCGACGCTCGACCTCTCGGATACGTCGAACAGCGTGCGCGTCACCGGCGTGGCGAGCTCGACCGTCTCGCTCCAGGACGGCGGCTGGACGACGACGGCGCAGGACGCGACGACCGTAACCCACACGAACGGCCTTGCGGTGGTCCTCCGCGACCGCGCCCAGATGATCGACGTCGCCGGCAACAGCGCCCCGACGGCGAACGCCGACACCGCCGTGGTTGCGGAAGACGGCATGGTGGGCGGCGACGTGCTCGTCGACAACGGCGGCGGCGCCGATACGGACGACGACGGCGACGTCCTTTGGGTGACGCTCAACGCCGACGTTACGAACGGCACGCTGGTCCTGAACACGGACGGCACCTTCGACTACACGCCCGACGCCGACTACAACGGCGCGGACAGCTTCTCCTACATGATCGACGACGGCGCCGGCGGCACTGCGGTGGGAACCGTCTCGATCACCGTGAACGCCGTGAACGATCCGCCGGTCGCCCAGGACGACGCCGTTGCGACCGACGAGGACGTGACGCTGAACGGCGACGTGCTGGCCGACAACGGCATGGGGCCGGATTCGGACATCGACGGCGACATGCTGACGATCGCGACGACCCCGGCCATCGACGCCGCGAACGGCGTGCTGACGCTGAACGCCAACGGCACGTTCGCCTATACGCCCGACGCCGATTTCAATGGGACGGACAGCTTCCAGTACACGCTGCTGGACGGCAATGGCGGCATGGACGTCGGCACGGTCACGATCACCGTCAACGCGACAAACGACGATCCGGTCGCGGCGGACGACGCGGTCGCGACCAATGAAGACGTGACGCTGAACGGCGATGTGCTGGCGGACAATGGCGCGGGCCTCGACAGCGACGTCGACGGCGACACGCTGACGATATCGACGACGCCGGTGGTCGACGTCGCCAACGGCATGCTGACGCTGAATGCGAACGGCACGTTCGCCTATACGCCAAACGCCGACTTCAACGGGACCGACAGCTTCCAGTACATGCTGTTGGACGGCAATGGCGGGGAAGCTACGGGGACGGTCACGATCACCGTCAACGCCGTCAACGATGACCCGATCGCGCAGGACGACGCGTTCACGACCGACGAGGACATGGTCCTGAACGGCGACGTGTTGGCGGACAACGGCGCGGGCCTGGACAGCGACGTCGACGGCGACATGCTGACGGTCTCCACGACGCCGGTGGTCGACGTCACGAACGGGACGCTGGTCCTGAACACCGACGGCACGTTCACCTATTCGCCGGACGCCAACTTCAACGGGACCGACACGTTCCAGTACATGCTGCTGGACGGCAATGGCGGCATGAGCGTCGCGACGGCGACGATCGCGGTCGGCGTCGTCAACGACCCGCCCGTCGCCCAGGACGACGCCTTCACGACGACCGAGGACTCGACCGGCTTCGGCGGCGACGTGCTGGCGGACAACGGCATGGGCGTCGACAGCGACCTCGATGGCGACATGCTGACGGTCTCGACGACGCCCGTCGTCGACGTCGCGAACGGCGCGCTCGTCCTGAACGCCAACGGCACGTTCACCTATACGCCGAACGCCAACTTCAACGGGACCGACACGTTCCAGTATCTGCTCCAGGACGGGAACGGCGGCACGGATGTCGGGACGGCGACGATCACCGTCAGCGCGGTCAACGACCTGCCGGTGGCGCAGGACGACTTCTTCTCGACCACCGAGGATGTGACGCTCAACGGCGACGTGCTGGCCGACAACGGGGCCGGGCCGGACAGCGACATCGACGGCGATACGCTGACGGTCGCGACGATGCCGGTGGTCGACGTCGCGAACGGCTCGCTGACGCTGAATTCCGACGGCACGTTCACCTACGTGCCTGACGCCGACTTCAATGGGACGGACACGTTCCAATACACGCTGCTGGACGGAAACGGCGGGACCGACGTCGCGACGGCGACCATCACCGTCGGCGTCGCCAACGATTCGCCCGTCGCGGCGGACGACGCGGTCGCGACGGACGAGGACGTGACGCTGAACGGCGATGTCCTAGCGGATAACGGCATGGGGCCGGATTCGGACATCGACGGCGACGCGCTGACGGTTTCGGCCACGCCGGTGGTTGACGTCGCGAACGGGACGCTGTCGCTGAATACGGACGGCACGTTTGCCTATGTCCCCGACGCCAACTTCAACGGCACGGACTCATTCCAGTACCTCGTTCAGGACGGCAATGGCGGCTCCGACGTCGGCACGGTCACGATCACCGTCAATTCGGTGAACGACGCGCCCGTCGCCGCGGACGACGCCTTCGCCGTCAACGAGGACAACAACCGCGCGGGCTTCGTGCTGGCGAACAACGGCGCCGGCTTCGACGTCGATCCGGACGGCGACACGCTCACGACTGCGACGACGCTGGTCACTGTCCCGACGAACGGCACGGCGACAATCGATTCGGGCGGCGCGTTCATCTACATGCCGAACGCCAATTTCAACGGCGTCGATACGTTCCAGTATCTGCTGCAGGACGGCAATGGCGGCACGGACGTTGGAACTGTCACGATCACCGTCAACCCGGTGAACGACGCGCCGGTCGCCCAGGACGACGCGTTCACGGTCGATGAAGACGGCATGCTGGGGGGCGACGTCCTCGCCGACAACGGCATGGGCGCGGACTCCGACATCGACGGCGATACGCTGACCGTCGAAACGGCGCCGATCTCCGGCCCGGCCAACGGCACGGTCGTCCTGAACGCCGACGGGACGTTCACCTATACGCCGGACGCCGGCTACAACGGGCCGGACCAGTTCTCCTACCGCCTTATGGACGGCAACTCGCTGACCGACACGGCGACGGTCCGCATCACGGTCAATGCCGTCAACGACGCGCCGATCCCGATCGACGACGAATTCACGACGGCGGAAGACACGGCGCTCAACGGCAATGTGCTCGCGATCAATGGCGAAGGACCCGACGTCGATCCGGACGGCGATCCGCTGACGGTCGCGACCATGCCGGCGGCCGGGCCGTCCAACGGGTCGGTGACGTTCGCCGCGAACGGCGACTTCACCTATACGCCGGACGCCGACTTCTTCGGCACGGACAGCTTCGACTACACGGTTTCGGACGGTAATGGCGGCATGGCCGTCGGCACGGTCACCATCAACGTGACGCCGGTCAACGACGACCCGGTCGCGGCGATGGACGTCTTCTCCGTGGCGGCCGATACGGACCTGATGGGCGGCGTGCTGGCCGACAACGGCTTCGGGCTCGATTCCGACGTCGACGGCGACACGCTGACGGTCGCGACGACGCCGGCCGTCGGCCCGCAGAACGGCGCGCTGATTCTCAATTCCGACGGCACGTTCGTCTACACGCCCGACATGGGCTTCGTCGGCACGGATACGTTCGAATACACACTGCTCGATGGGGCCGGCGGAAGCGACCAGGGCATGGTCAGCATCACGGTCGGCGTTCCGAACAATCCGCCGACCGCCGTCGACGACGCGGCCTTCACCGACGAGGACATGGCCGTTTCCGGCAATGTGCTGGTCGACAATGGCGGCGGGGCGGATGCCGATCCTGACGAAGATACGCTGACGGTCGGCGTGATGCCGGTGACGGGGCCGACCAATGGCGCGGTCATCCTCGCCGCGAACGGCGACTTTACCTATACGCCCGACGCCGACTTCAACGGGACCGACAGCTTCGAGTACGCGATTTCCGACGGCCGCGGCGGCGTCGATACGGCGACGGTGACGATCACCGTCAATGCCGTAAACGACGCGCCCGTCGCGGCCGACGACGCCGATGCGACGGCGGAGGACACGGCGCTTACCGGCAACGTGCTGGCCGACAATGGCGGCGGGCCGGACAGCGATGTCGACGGCGATACGCTGACCGTCGCGACGACGCCGGCCGCCGGGCCCTCCAACGGCACGGTCACCATCGCCGCGAACGGCGACTTCACCTATACGCCGAACGCCAATTTCCATGGCACGGACCAGTTCCAGTACACGCTGTTCGACGGCAATGGCGGCGCGGACACCGGGCTCTTCTCGATCACGGTGACGTCGGTCAACGACGCGCCGGTCGCGGTCCAGGACGCATTCGCCGAGGACGAGGATACGGTCCTGACCGGCGACGTCCTGGCGGACAACGGCTTCGGTCCGGACTCTGACGTCGACGGCGACACGCTGACCGTCGACACGACCCCTGCGCTCGGCCCGACGAACGGCGTGCTCGTCCTCAACGCCGACGGCACGTTCAGCTATACGCCGAACGCGAACTTCAACGGCGCGGACAGCTTCCGGTACACGCTGCTCGACGGCAATGGCGGGGCGAGCGAAGGCCTGGTC
>DAINCG010000050.1:0-1277 GCA_036732525.1 Pseudomonadota bacterium
GAAACGACCTGTTGCGCCTAATACGCCGAAGCTTCCCAACATAGGACGTTGTCGCCGGCGAGACCGCCGCCATAGGTCGCGCTGCCGCCGGTCAGGGCCGCCTGATTGCCGGTCACCGTCGAATTGACGAGCGAGACCGAGGCCTGGAATGAAAAGACGCCGCCGCCCAGGCTGTCCGCCGTGTTGCCGTGAACGGTCGTGTTCGTGAGCGACGCCGTGCCGTAGCGGGCGTGGATGGCGCCGCCATTGTCGCCGGCCGCCATGTTGCCGGTCAGCAGGCTGTCCGTGATCGTCAGCGCGGCGCCGTAGCCGTAAATCGCGCCGCCGCCATAGCTGTAGTTCCCGCTCAGCGTCGTGTCGGCGATCGTCAGAGTAGAGCCGAAGTGAGCGTAGATCGCGCCGCCTTTGCCGGAATAGGAGCCGCCCGTCAGCGCCAGGGAGTTGAGCGTCGCCGTGACGCCAGGATCGACGAAGAAGATGCGGCTGGAGTCGCCGCCGCTGATCGTGACGTCCGCCGCGTCGTCCGCGTTCACATCGCCGTCGACCGTCGTCTCCTCCGTCAGCGTCAGTTGGCCGCCTGTCAGCGTCAGAGTCATGCCGGTCAGGCCCGCGTCGAACGTGATCGTGCTCGCGTCGGCGTTGGAGTTCGCGAACGTGACCGCCTCGCGCAGGCTGGTCTCATTGTCGAAGGCGTCGACCGTGTCGTCGGCGATCGTCACGATCAGGCTGTCCGCCTCCGGTGCGGCTTCCGTCGCGCCGATGTCGACCGCGGCGCCGACGATGCGCGCATTGCCGTTCGCGTCCTCGGTCAGCCCGCCCGGCACCGAGGCGTCGCCGCCCGCGTCGATGAGCGCGCTGCCCGACGTCGCGTTCCGCGTCTGCGTCGTCCCGCCATTGTCCGCCAGCGCCGCCAGCCCGGGATCGCCGCCATTGTTGATCGAGTTCGTGTCCGCCGTGATGGTGGTCGTCGTCCCGAAGAAGCTGTTCGTCGCGGATGTGATCGGGTCATGGACGTCGTTCGCCGTCATGCCCATGCCCGACGTGTTCTCGGCCACGACGGTGTTAAACAGGGTGAAGTCCGTCCCATTGTAGCTGGCGAGACCGCCGCCTTCGGTCGTCAAGGCGCCGTCGGCGTCGGCCTGGTTGCCGGTGATCGTCGAGTTTCGGATCGTCGCCGTGCCGTAGTCCGAATAGATCCCGCCGCCGCGGGCGTTGCCGGTATTGCCGTGGACTGTCGTGTTCGTGAGCGTAAAGGACGCTAGATAGATTCTCAGCCC
>DAINCG010000050.1:1361-15958 GCA_036732525.1 Pseudomonadota bacterium
CCAAAGACCGCGCCGCCCCCACGCGTCGCCGCATTGTCGATAAGCGTCGTGTCGGCAATCGTCAGATTGGCGCCGGCGTTCGCCTGAATCGCGCCGCCATTGTCCGCACTGCCGTTGGTCAGCGTCAGTGAGTTCAGCGTCGCCGTGACGCCAGCGGCGACATCGAAAATTCGGCTTGCGTCATTGCCGCTGATCGTGACGTCCGCCGCATCGTCCGCGTTCACGTCGCCGTCGACCGTCGTCTCGTCCGACAGCGTCAGTTCGCCGCCCGTCAGCGTCACTGTCGTCCCTAACAGGCCCGCGTCGAATTGGATATCGTCGGCGCCGCCGGCGGCGTTCGCCAGCAGCACCGCCTCTCGCAGCGACAGCCCGCCGCCGTCGGCTTGCTCAGCCGCCAGATCGCCGGTGACGGTCAGGTCATCGCCCATATCGAGCTCGGTCGTGACAGTGTAGGTCGCCATGGTTTGCCGCTCCGTTATGCGCCGCGCGAACAGGCGCACGAATCCACCAGGCGCTCGCGCTTGCGTCGCCCGCTGCAATCATCAGGTTTAATACCGAAGCTGTCGGCCCGGCGGATATTGCGAGCGGCAGCGCTGTGGATTCGCGGATTGGTCGGCGCACGGCCGACTCAACTCACCCGCGTCGCTTCCTTCGTTCTGTATGCGCCCGGCAAACGCCGCAGCACGTTGGGACCAAGCCGCCCGTCGAAACGAACTGTGCTAAATAATTTACTAACGACGGCCCCTTGAAGTTGCAAGACAAAATCCTACCGAGCCGGTTAAAAACTCCTAATACATTATTTTAACTATATATTCTGCAAAGCCCGGCCATGCGGGCCGCGACGCGGCTCCGAACCGTATCGCCACCGTCGAAAGCCTTCCCGGTTGTGCCGAAGCGCCCTTAGATACTGCACTCGAAACTTTTATACATTCTCCGCAGGCAACCATGTCGTGATGCCGCAGTCTGACCGATCGACGCCTCAAATCGCGCGGCGGCCAAACACACGCGCGGCGCCGCGCCAAAAAACATTGCGCCATTGATCGGATTCAGCTGGGATGCCCAAGGCGCCAGATCAATGAAAGAAATCAATTTTTACTTGCATCTGAACGCCGCCCCATTTTGAAGGATCTTCGCGAGCGGGCCGCCGTCGAGGGTCTGGGCGTCCATTCGGGGCGGGCGACAGGCCCGGACGCGCCCCCCGACAACGCCGATGCGCCCGATCGAGCCCGCACGCGCACGCGCGCGCCCAGTTGGTCGCCTTGGGCGCTGAAGGTCGAGTCGGCAACCGTCGCATCCGTCGAAGCGCCAGCGCAGATCGCGCCGCCGCAATATCCGGCGTCATTGATCAAGGTAAGCGAGTTGAGAGTCGCCGCCGCCAGCGGCACGGCTTCCCGAAGCGATCGACCGCCGCCGTCCATCCGCTCTTCTGCGAAATCGCCGCCTGCTGGGCGATGGCGCGGAAGGCCTTGAATATCGGCAGGTTCCGCCAGAACGCCAGCTTCGAATAGCGCGCGAACAGGTCGGGCGGCAGGGTCTCCTCGCCCGGCCGGCGCGTCCTCAGCCGTCCGAATGCGTGCCGCCCTAATCCGTGACCGACTTGGCCGGCGCCGGCATGGCGTCCTGCTGCGTGTCGCCGGACTGCTGGGCGACGATGCGGAAGGCCTTGGACTTCGGCAGGTTCCGCCAGAACGCCAGCTTCGAATAGCGCTCGAACAGATCGGGCGGCAGGATCGTCTCGCGCGGACGGGGCTTCACCTCCGGGTGGACGCGATGCAGGCCGTCGAGGCCGAGCTGGGCGTCGAACGCGGGCGCGTCGTAGTCGACCGCGGCGAAGTCGTGCTCGAACGCCGGCTCGCCCAGGAACTCGTAGAGCAGCTTGAAGAGTTCCGCCGGGCGTTGCGTCAAGAGGTCGTACTCGACGATGACGATCCGGTCCGCGAACTCGGAATACGCGGCTTCCTTGAGCGCATGCCAGGGATAGCCCACCAGCCGATTGGCGCCGGCGAGCGCCTCGACGCGGGTGTAGACGGTCGACCGCTCGGCGGGCGTGTTGAAGAGGCGCGTATGCTCGAAGGCGTTCGCCCGATACTGCCGCTCCATCGAATCCATGATCCAGGCGACGTCGCGGACGAGGCAGATCACCTTCGCTTCCGGGAAGAGCTTCATCAGCGCCGGCAACTGCGCGGTCCAGGCGCGGTTGGTGTCGAAGATGACCGGCTCGTCGAAGCGCTTGTAATAGCTGTCGAACAGACCGCGCAGCAGGTCGCCCCGCTGCTCCTGGTCGACCATGGTCGAAAGCTCCGTCCCGGCCGAGCATTGGGCGATCAGGCCTTCGAAGAGCGCGGCGATCGGGCTCGACATGCCGGCGTGGAAGCGCGGGTTCTGTCGCAGGATCGCCGACGTCAGCGTCGAACCGGACCGCGGCAGGCCCGAAATGAAGTGATATTTGCGCGCCTCGTCAGCCAAATTCTCGGTCCCCGGCCCGTCGTCGGGCCGCATCAGGCGCCATGGCCGAACGTGTGTCAAACGCGGCAAACGAATTCAGCCTGGATAGGGACGTCGCGCGCCGAATTCGCGGCCGCGCCTCCGGGCGAAATCGTCCGTCAGCCGTGATCCGTAAGCCCACGGCGCGCGTGCGCCGCAGCCGGCCGAACAGACGGAAATGGAACAATCGGCCAAAGATGGCGGACAGGGAGGGATTCGAACCCTCGGTACCCGGTTACAGGTACGGCGGATTAGCAATCCACTGGTTTAAGCCACTCACCCACCTGTCCTATTGCGCATGCGCGCTTTGGCCCGCCTGCATAGAAAGCGGCTGCGCCGCTGTCAATCTGAACTTGGCGACGGACGCGCTTGCATCCGGCCTTCGGATCGCCATCTAAGCTTCCATGGTCGTCCCGGATCACAGCGCACGCATATGACATACCTCGCTGTGGTCGTCGGCCTCGCGCTGCTGTACTTCGGCGGCGAGGCGATGCTGAAGGGCGCGGTCGCGACCGCGCGGCGATTTCATCTTTCGGAAATTTTCGTCGGCGTCGCGATCGTCGGCTTCGCCACCTCGGCGCCGGAACTGTTCGTCTCCGTCGACGCCGGCCTCTCCGGCCGGCCGGAAATCGCCGTCGGCAACGTCGTCGGCAGCAACACCGCCAATCTCCTGCTGATCCTTGGCGTCGGGGCGATGATCCGACCGATCGTCGCCGACCGGGAGGTCGTCAGCCGCGACGCCTCGATGATGGTCGTGGCGATGCTCGCCGCCTGCGCCTTCGTCGCCGTCGGCGGCGGCGGGCGACTGGCGGGCGCGGTCATGTTCCTGGCGCTGGTCGCCTACATCGTCGACGGATTCCGGACGGCGCGGGCCGCCGGCAAACCGCCCGAACCGCCGCCGGACGCCGACGACACGCAGCTTCGTTCGCCAATCTGGATCGGGCTGATGCTGGCGGGCGGCGTCGGCGCGCTCGCGATCGGCGCGGAGGCGTTGTTGTGGGGCGCGGTGGGCATCGCCGAGGCGGCGGGCCTCTCCGACCGCGCGATCGGCGTCTCGCTGGTCGCGCTCGGCACGTCGCTGCCCGAACTGGCGACCGGCATCGTCGCCGCCCGCCGCGGCGCATCCGACGTCGCCATCGGCAACGTGCTTGGGTCCTGCGTCTTCAATGTCTTCGGCATCTTGGGGCTGACCGCGCTTGCCGCGCCGATCCATCTGCCGAACGGCGGCTTCCTGATCGACATCGCGGTGATGGCGTTCGCGGGCGCCTTAATCCTGGGCCTCGGCCTCTATCGTTGCGCGATCGGACGGCGGATCGGCTTTGGCATGACCCTGGCCTACGTGGCATATGTGGCGCTGCTCTATGCCGGGATGATCGGATGACGCGATTCGCGAAGCGCGGGCTGGCCGCCGCCGCCGCGCTGTTTCTTGCCGCAACGACGAGCCAGGCCGGCGCGCGCGCGTGCTGGGGCCAGACGGAACGACGCGCGATCGCCGTTCGGGTGCTGCAGGCCGAACTCAGCATCGGCGCGCTCGCCTGCGGCACGCCGGAGGCCTACGCCGCGTTCGTCGATCGCCAGAGCGAGGAGCTGCGCCGACATGGCGGCGCGCTCGCACAATTCTACGCACGCAACTACGGCGACCGGACGGGCGAGCGTAAGCTGAACGCCCTGATGACGCGCCTCGCCAACGAGGCGTCGAGCCGCAAGTCACAGTGGCCGACCGGCTACTGCGACTTCGTGGCGGCGCTGACCCATCGCGCCGCGTCCGCGCCGCCGGGCGGGCTGGCCGACTTTGCCGCCAACCAGCCACACGCCCGGCACGCCATGGGCGCGCAGGGCTGCGACTGACGGTCTGGCGGCGCGGACGGGCCGCCTACCCGCTCTTCGCCACCGCGGCCGTACGCGGCGTGACGAACCTGCCGACTACATAGACAAACGCTAGCGCGCCGAGCCCGATGAGGTCGGTGTACTCGTTCGGGTGCAACGTGCCGAGCGCCGCCACACCGAGCACGACCCGGAGCGGCAGGACGATCCGTCCGATGCCGTAGAGCCAGCCTTCGAACGCCGACGCCAGCATCCAGACCGCGATGAGCGCCGTGGTCACGTCGTGAATGATCGACCAGGTCTCGCCGACCAGGATGAGCGTCGGGTTGAGGGCGAACAGGAACGGCAGGATGAACAGGATGCCGCCGAGGCGCATCGCCCGGATGCCGGTCTCCATCGCCGGCGAACCCGCGATCGTCGCGGCAGCGACCGCCGCCACGGCGACCGGCGGCGTGATGTAGCTCATCATGCCCCAGTAGAGGATGAAGAGATGGCCGGCGACCGGGTTCAGGCCGCCATCGACCATGGCGCCGCCCATGACGACCGCGAGGAAGATGTAGCAGGCCGAGACGGTCATCCCCATGCCCAGCACGAAGCTGGTCACCGCGCCCAGGATCAGCAGCAGCCAGACGCTGCCCTCGGCGAAGCGCAGCAGCTCGCTCGAGAAGGCAGGGCCGACGCCGGTGAGCGACAGGGCGCCGATGATCATGCCGATGCCGACCAGGATGCCGACGATGTTCACGATCGTCTTCCCCGCGTCGACGATGAGCTCGATCATCTCCCGCCAGCCAAAGGACCGTTCGCGCCGGATCATGTTGGTCAGGATGCTGGTCACGATCAGGATCAACGTCGCGAAATAGGGCGCGAACACCTCGATCCGAAGGCCGATCAGCATGTAGATCAGGGCCGCGAGGCTGAAGAGGTAGTGCCAGCCGGAAACGAACGTCGGCCATAGCTTGGGAATCTCATGCGCCGGCTGGCCCTTCAGGCCGACGCGGGCGGCGTAGTTGTCCACCTGCAGCAACAGGGCCAGGTAGAACAGGATCGCCGGAACCGCGGCCGCGATGATGATGTCCGCGTAGGGCATGTTCAGGTTTTCGGCCATCAGGAAGGCCACCGCGCCCATCACCGGCGGCATGAGCGCGCCGCCGGTCGAGGCGCAGGCTTCGACCGCGCCCGCGTAGGCCGGCGGATAGCCGACGCGCTTCATCGTCGGAATGGTGATCTTGCCCGTCGTGACGACATTCGAGATGACCGAACCGGAGAGCGAGCCGAAGAAGCCGGAGGAGATGATCGCGACCTTGGCGGGCCCGCCCCGCGTCTTGCCGAGCAGCGCGGTCGCAAACGCCAGGAAGAAGTCGCCGCCCCCCGTCACCACCAGCGCCGAGCCGAAGACGAGGAAGCCGATCAGCAGGTTCGTCACCGCGCGCATCGGCACGCCGATGATGCTCTCCGTGCCCATGGCGTGCTGGCGCACGAACTCGTCGACCGCCGACGGCGGCCCCCACAGGAAGCCCGGCATGTATTCGGCGAACATCGGATAGAAGAAGAAGAAGATGCAGACGGCGAACAGGATGAAGCCGCCGGCCCGCCGCACGCCTTCGAGACAGAGCAGACAGACGATGCCGGCGATGATCGTCGCATCGGTCGGCGCGATGATGTCCCAGCCTTCCTGGATGATGCGCTCGCCGTTCCAGGCAAGATAACCCGCAGTCGCGATCGTCAGGAAGAAAAGCCCCCAGTCGTAAAAGGGAACACGCAAAGAGTCCGCTTTGCGCATAGGATAGATCAGGAAAACAAGAGAAAGCAGTAATCCGATAATGATATAGTAGTAGGATGTATCGATTATCAGCGTCGGCTCATAAACGTTCGTCGTCCACCATTGGTATACGGACGCCGGGAAAATCAGATCGATCGTAAAGTTCAGCAGTCCGACTTTGTTGATATTCAAAACCAGCGCAACCGCCACGAACACGATCAGCAACAAGCGAACAATGCCCTTGATGCGCGCGTCGCTCGGCGCGTCGTCGATGATCTGGTCGCGTGAATCGTTGGCGGCGTCGGCGATCGCCATATTCGGCTCCCTGAATATTTTTACGCCCCCGATTGGTCGGGGGCGCGCTTGACGGCCATTATGTGACGGTGCGCCTGCGAGAGGAAGGGCCTTCCGGTTCGTTTCGGAAAGTCGCCCTTAACCACGACGGGCATATCTCTCGGCCGCCATGCAGACCGAAACGCCGTCCGTGCGCATCATGCCCGTCCTGCTGTCCGGCGCCGACCAGGGCGGCCTGTGGCCGCTGGCGCGCGGCCAGGCGCCGAGCCAATTGCAGCCGCTCTTCGGCCCACGCTCGCCCTTGCAGGAGGCCGTGGTCAGCCTCGACGCGGCCGACCTGTTCGCGCCGCCGATCGTCGTGGCGCCGGCGGAGCAGCGTTTTCTCGTCGCCCAGCAGGTCCAGGCGACGGGCGTCGTCCCCGCCGCCATTCTGTTGGAGCCGACGCCGCGTGGCGCGCTCGCGGCGCTCGCCGCTGCCGTCGCCTGGGCGACGCGTCGGGACGGTTCATCCGTGCTGCTCGCGGCGCCGAGCGACCAGAGCGCACGCCCGCAGGACCGCGCCGCCTTGCGGCGGGCGCTGCGAACGGCCGCAAGCTCTGCAGTCGCTGGCGACGTCGTCAGCTTCGCCTGCCCGGCCAAGCCCTGGCTGCGGAACCGTGCGCCGATCGCCGGCCGCCTGCTCGACGCGGGTTGGCTGTTGGGCCGCGCCGACGTGCTGGCGGAAACGCTGGACGCCACGGCGCCGGAGCTCTGGGCCGTCGCCAATCGCGCCGTCGACCGCGCCGCGGCCGACCTGGACTTCCACCGTCTCGACGCCGAAGCGTTCGGCGCCGCGCCGACGATCGATTTCGCGGAACTGACGGCGGCGGCCGGGCGGCGGCGCGTCGTCCATGCGCTCGACTTCGCGCCGGTGCTGGCGCGCGACTGGGCGGACCTATTGGCCGCCCGACGCCGCGAACAGGACGCGGCCGGCAATATCGTCGACGGCGACGCGCTGCTGGTCGATACGCGCAACTGCCTGGTTCGTTCGGAGAACCGGCTGACGACGTTGGCCGGCGTCGAGGACCTGGCGGTCGTCGTGACGGACGACGCCGTGCTGGTCGCGAACCTCCGCGACCCGGCGGCCGTGCGCACGCTCGCGGACCGCCTCGCCGCCGGCAATCGCCCGGAAGCCGACGTCCACCCGATGGAGCATCGCCCGTGGGGCGAATTCAAACGCCTGACCGTCGGCCCGCGCTACCAGGTAAAGCGCATCACCGTGAAACCGGGCGGCGCGACATCGCTGCAGATGCACCATCATCGCGCCGAGCACTGGGTCGTCGTCGCCGGCACGGCGGAAGTGACGGTCGGCGGGGAGACGCGCCTCTTGCGCGAGAACGAGGCTGCATATCTGCCGCTCGGCATGGCCCACCGGCTCGCCAATCCCGGCCGGATTCCCCTGGAGCTGATCGAAGTGCAGTCCGGCGCCTATCTCGGCGAGGACGATATCCAGCGGCTCGACGATCCCTACCGGCGCGAAGCGGTCTAGTATTCGTCAGGCCGCGCTGTCGATGAGGTCCGGGCGTGCGGCGGCCAGCCACGCATAGGCGTCGCGTAGCCCGTCCTCAAGCGCGATCGCGGGCCGCCAGCCGAGTTCGTAGGCCAGAGAGGAATCCAGTAGCTTGCGCGGCGTCCCGTCCGGCATGGCGGGGTCGAAGACGATCCGTCCCCGATAGCCGACGACGCGGGCGATCGTCTCGGCCAGGGTCTGGATGCTGACCTCCGCCCCGCCGCCGACGTTCACGGCGACCGGACCGTCATAGCGCTTCAAGAGCAGCGCGCAGGCGTCCGCCAGATCGTCGACATGCAGAAACTCTCGCATCGGCCGCCCGGTGCCCCACACCCGGACTTCCGGCAGGCCGGCCTCGCGGGCGCGCAGCATCCGCAACATCAGCGAGGGCGCGACATGGCCGCCCGCCTCGTCGAACCGGTCGTTCGGACCGTACAGGTTGGTCGGCATCGCGCTGATGTAGCGGGCGCCATACTGCTTGCGATAGGCCTCGACCAGCTTCAGGCCCGCGATCTTCGCGATCGCGTAGGCCTCGTTGGTCGGCTCCAGCGGGCCGGTCAGCAGCGCCGCTTCCGGGATCGGCTGCGGCGCGTGCTTCGGGTAGATGCAGCTGGAGCCGAGGAAGAGCAGCCGCTCGACGCCGGCGCGCCAGGCGCCGTCAATGACGTTCTGGGCGATCGCGAGATTGTCGTAGAGAAATTCGGCGGGGCGGGTCGCGTTCGCCTGGATGCCGCCGACGGTAGCGGCGGCCAGGACCACGACGTCCGGACGATTGGCGGCGAGCCAGCCCTCGACGTCCGCCTGCCGACGGAGATCGAGGCCAGACCGGCTGATCGCCAGGACTTCCGCGCCTTCGGTCGCGAAACGGCGGACGAGCGCCGCCCCGACCATGCCGCGATGGCCCGCGATCCAGATGCGGCGGCCAGCCAGGTCGAACGCGTCGCCGCTCATGCCGAGGCCGCCAGCGGCATCGGCGCCGCTCCGCCGAGCGCGGCGATATCGCAGGCGACCATCTCCGCCGCCAATTCGCTCGCGGTCGTCCGCGGGCGCCAACCCAGGCGCTGCATCGCCTTCGAAGGGTCGCCCCGGAGCCGCTCGACCTCTGCGGGACGGAAATAGGCGGAGTCGACATGGACCAGCGTTTCGCCGGTCGTCCGGTCGCGCCCGATCTCGTCGACGCCCTCGCCCTCCCAGGCGAGCGCGACGCCGGCGGCGCGGAAGGCGGCGGTGCAGAAGTCGCGCACCGTGGTCGCCTTGCCGGTCGCGAGCACGTAGTCGTCGGGACGATCCTGCTGCAGCATCAGCCACATGCCTTCGACATAGTCGCGGGCGTGGCCCCAGTCGCGCTCGGCGTTCAGGTTGCCGAGCGCCAGCGGCCGGCGGTCGCCCGCGGAGATGCGGGCGGCGGCAAGGGAGATCTTGCGGGTGACGAAGTCCGCGCCGCGCAACGGGCTCTCATGGTTGAACAGGATGCCGTTCGACGCATGGAGCCCATAGCCTTCGCGATATGTGCGCACCGTCCAGTAGGCGTAGAGCTTGGCGGCCGCATAGGGCGAGCGCGGCCGGAAGGGCGTTTCCTCGTGTTGCGGCGGCGGGGTCGATGCCTGATAGAAGCGGCTCTCTTGCAGGCCGAGCGCACGCATCGCCTCCAGGAGGCGCAGGACGCCCAGGCCGTCGACGTTGGCGGAATATTCCGGCGCCTCGAAGCTGGCGTGAACGTGGCTCTGGGCGCCCAGATTGTAGATTTCGTCGGGACGCGTTTCGGCGAGCACGCGATAGAGGGACGGCCCGTCGGTCAGGTCGCCATATTCGATTCGGCAGGCGGCGGCGCGGTCGTGTCGCTCGCCGACGAGGTCGGCGACGCGGACCAGGTTGTCGACCGTCGAGCGGCGCGCGAAGCCGACGACCCGATAGCCCTTGCCGAGCAGGAAGCGCGCGAGATAGGCGCCATCCTGCCCGCCGACGCCAGTGATCAATGCGGTTTTCGGCACGTCGTCCCGTCCAAGACAGTCTTTCCGTCCTGGACATAGGCCGATCATGCTTAACGCCGCCTAAAGCCTCGCGCCCGCCAAGTCGTCGGGCAAAAAAAATGCCGGACCGCGAGGGTCCGGCAATAAGAACAGGGAGGCTAACGTCTGGGAGACGTTCAGGATGGGCAGGCTTCGCTGACGAAGCCTAGTCGATCCAGAGACCGCAACGCGTGCGGTCTGAAGAGAAGATAGGGTCGCAATTGGCGCTCTACCAGTTGCGATTTGTCGTGGGTGCCATGCGTGTTGTGCATAGCTTTCCGCCACGGGCCGACGGCAAGCCGAACCCTCAGGAGGCGCGGCGCTCGGGGTCCACTGCCCGTAAACTACTGTCGACCGGCGCTTTTTCGCGTGTCGGCGGCACTGACCAGGCTTCGTTCAGGCTCCGCACCAGGAATTCGCGAAAAACGCTGATGCGCTTCGAGTTTCGGAGTTCCTCCGGATACACGAAGTACATATCGATTTCCGGACCCACAACTTCGGGCAGAACATGCACGAGATCCGAGCCCAGGCGCGCCATGTAACTCGGCAGCGGCGCGATGCCGAGGCCGGAGGCGACAGCGCGATACATGCCGTAGATGTTGTTGACCTTGAGCACCGGGCGCAGCGGCCGCCCGGACGACTGCATCTGCATCACCCAGTTGATTGTCGGCGTCGGCACGGGACCGTCGTCGCCGAAAACGATGATGTGGCCGTCGAGTTCGGAGACCGACTTCGGCATGCCGTGCGTGCGGAGATATTCCGGCGATGCATAGAGGCGCGACCGCACCTGGCGCAGATGGCGCTGGATCAGGTCGGGTCGGGTCGGCATCGCGAAGCGGATCGCGCAGTCGGCCTCGCGCATGGTGATGTCGAGATCGGTGTCGGTCAGCGCCAGGCTGACCTCGATCCCGGGATAGTCCTCAATGAAGCGCTTGATCACGCGCGTCAGCCAGGTCGAGCCGAATGCGACCGTCGTCGTGATCTTGAGCGGTCCTTCCGGCCGATCCTTTGAATCGGTCAGCATCGCCTCCGTCATCTGGAGACGATGGAAGACGTCGTGGACGCTGCGGTACAGCAGCTCGCCCTGCTCGGTCAGGATGAGCCCGCGCGCATGCCGATGGAACAGCACCACGCCCAGGCTCTCCTCGAGCGCGTGCACCTGTCGCGACACGGCGGACTGCGAAAGCCCGAGCGAGTCGCCCGCATGCGTGAAGCTGCCGGCGTCCGCGACGGCGTGAAAGACCCTGAGCTTGTCCCAGTCCATCCGCGTCTTCATTCGGCCGCGACGCGGCTCGCGTCCTCCTGTTCCGCCAACCATGCTTCAGCGTCGAGCGCGGCCATGCAGCCCATGCCGGCCGCAGTGACCGCCTGGCGGTAGACCTTGTCGCGAACGTCGCCGGCGGCGAAGACGCCCTCGACGTTCGTCCGGGTCGAGGCGTCCAGCGGTCGGATATAGCCCTCGGCGTCCATATCGATCTGGCCGACGAAGATTTCCGTGTTCGGCCGATGGCCGATCGCGATGAAGACGCCGTCGACCGGAATGTCGGTCACCGTGTTGGTCTTGACGTTCCGAACGCGCGCGCCGGTGACGCCGAGCGGATCGGTCTCGCCCAGCACCTCTTCCAGGACCGTATCCCAGACGACCTCGACCTTCGGGTTGCGGAACAGCCGATCCTGGAGAATTTTCTCCGACCGCAGTTCGTCGCGCCGATGGATCAGCGTCACCTTGCTGGCATGGTTGGTGAGGTAGAGCGCTTCCTCGACCGCCGTATTGCCGCCGCCGACGACGAGGACTTCCTTGCCGCGGAAGAAGAAGCCGTCGCAGGTCGCGCAGGCGGAGACGCCGAAGCCCTGGAACTTCTGCTCGCTCGGCAGGCCGAGCCATTTCGCCTCGGCGCCCGTCGCGATCACGACCGCGTCCGCCACATAGCTGTCGCCGCTGTCGCCCACGCAGACGAACGGGCGCTTCGCGAAATCGACGCTGACGATCGTGTCGAAGCGCATCGTCGTGCCGACTTTCTCAGCCTGCTCGCGCATCTGGTCCATCAGCCAGGGGCCCTGGATGACGTCCGCGAAGCCCGGATAGTTTTCCACGTCGGTCGTGATCGTCAGCTGGCCGCCCGGCGCCAGGCCCTGCACCATGATCGGCGCCAAGCCGGCCCGCGCGGCGTAGATCGCGGCCGTGTAACCCGCCGGCCCGGAGCCGATGATCAGCACCCGCGCGACATGCTCATTTGACATGGCGACGACTCCCCGCCCGAATCATAAGATAACAGGAAACCACATCCCCTAGAGGGATAGGTACGGTCGACAAGGCTGCGTGACAAGCTGTGCAGGTGGATCGTCCGCATGTAGCATGATTGCGGGAAGCGATCGCGCTAACGACGATCGCGCCGTTTGGGAGGGGGCCGTATGGCTAAACTTGACCGGATAAACCGGCGCATATTGGCCGATCTGCAAAGGGATGGCCGGATTACGAACGTCGATCTGGCCGCGAACGCGGGCATTTCGCCGCCGCCATGCCTGCGCCGTCTGCGCGCGCTCGAGGATGAGGGATACATTCGCGGCTATCACGCCGACGTCGATCCCGCGGCCTTGGGCTACGAGGCCGAATTGTTTGCGCTGGTGGGCCTTGAGAGCCAGGCGCTCGATCGCTTGCAGGCGTTCGAGACGATGGTCTCGGCATGGCCCGAGGTGCGGGAATGCCACATGGTCCGGGGCGGCGGCGACTTCCTGTTGCGCATCGTCGCCCATGACACCGCGCACGAGAACGCGCTGACCCAGCGGCTGACCGGGGCGAAGGACGTGGTGCGCGTCACCACATTCCCGGTCATCCGCACGGCCAAGCGGGAGCCGGGCGTGCCGATCGACGTCGAAGAAACCGCGAGCGTCTGACCGCGGCTACTCCGGCCGCAGCAGAACGTGCCGCTTCTTCCCGGCGGACAGCTTGACCGCGCCGTTCGCCGTGGCGTCGGCGAGCGAAATCGTCTGGTCTTCCGCCTGGATCGCGACGTCGTTGAGGCGGGCGCCGCCGCCCTTGATCAGGCGCCGGCCCTCGCCGTTCGACTTGACGAGCCCGGCGAGCCGAAGCGCTTCGAACGCCGGCAGGCCGGCGGCCAGTACGTCGCGGCCGACCTCGACCGCCGGCAAGTCGGCGTCGGCGGCATTGAGCTCGAACGCCTGCCGCGCCGTCTCCGCCGCCTGCTCGGCCGGGGCCTGGCCGTGCGCCATCGCCGTCGCGGCGGTCGCCAGCGCCTTCTTCGCGTCGTTGATCTCCTGGCCGTCCAACCGCTCCAGACGCTGGATCTCGTCAAGCGGCAGCTCGGTGAAAAGCCGTAGGAACCGCCCGACGTCCGCATCCGCCACGTTCCGCCAGAACTGCCAGTAGTCGTAGGCGGACATGCGCTCTTCGTTCAGCCAGACCGCGCCGTCGGCGGTCTTGCCCATCTTGGCGCCGCCGGACGTGGTGATCAGCGGCGTCGTCAGACCGAAGACCTCGGCCCCGTCCATGCGCCGGGCGAGTTCGACGCCCATGACGATGTTGCCCCACTGGTCGGAGCCGCCCATCTGCAGCGAACAGCCGTAGCGGCGCGCCAGTTCAGCGAAGTCGTAGGCCTGCAGGACCATGTAGTTGAACTCGAGGAAGGTCAGCGGCTGCTCCCGCTCCAGGCGGAGGCGCACGCTGTCCATCGTCAGCATGCGGTTGACCGAGAAGTGGCGGCCGACATCGCGCAGAAGCGGGATATAGCGGAGTTCGTCCAGCCATTCGGCGTTGTCGACCATGATCGCGTCGGTCGGGCCGTCGCCGAAGGTCAGAAATTTTTCGAACACCTTACGGATGCCGGCCATGTTCCGGGCGATGTCGTCGACGGTCAGCAACTGCCGCGCCTCGTCCTTGCCCGACGGGTCGCCGATCTTGGTCGTCCCGCCGCCCATCAGCACGATCGGCTTGTGGCCGGTCCGCTGCAGCCAACGCAGCATCATGATCTGGACCAGGCTGCCGACATGCAGGCTGTCCGCCGTGCAGTCGAAGCCGATATAGGCGACGACGGGCTTGCCCCCGGCCGCGCTTTCGTCGAGCGCGTCGAACGCGGTACACTGGTGCATGAAGCCGCGCGCCGTCATGGCGCGCAGAAATTCCGACTTGGGCTCGCTCATCTCGCGGGGGACCTTGGACGCTGGGGGCCGGCCCCGGGCCGGCCGAAGGGCCTGCGATTAACACGGGCGGCCGCCCCAAGCCAAGAATGGAGGGGCGTCGCCCCAGATGACGCGCAGGCTCGCCATCGGCCTCATGAGCGGGACGTCGCTCGACGGCGTCGACGCCGCACTGGTCGAGACCGACGGCCGGGACCACTGCGCGCCGCTCGCCGCGCTGACGTCGTTCTACCCGGCGGACTTCCGGAAGGCGCTGCGTCAGGCGATCGCCGGCGCGATCGACCCGGCGCCGCTGGAGGCGCAGCTCACCGACTACCATGCCGAGGCGACCGAACTTCTGCTTGCGAAGAGCGGCCGGGCGGCGACCGAAGTCGCCATCGTCGGGTTCCACGGCCAGACCGTCCTGCACCGGCCGGAGCAGCGCCGGACCTGGCAGATCGGCGACGGCGCCCGGCTCGCGCGCCGGCTCGGCATCGACGTCGCCTTCGACTTCCGGTCGGCCGACGTCGCGGCGGGCGGCCAG
>DAINCG010000051.1:0-445 GCA_036732525.1 Pseudomonadota bacterium
CGGCGTTTCGATAGAGCGCTGGGACGTTTCCGCTGCTTCGGCCGGCGGTCTGGCCGCATTCGCTTCAGTCGCCGCCGCGACGGCGTCCTTGTGCGCCTCCGCCATCTGCGTCGTCCCGGCGCGCGCGTCGTCGTCCGAGAACAGGCTCGCCAGGAATTCGCTCGGGCTTTCGCCGATCGCTTCCTCGACCGCCATCGACGCGCCGGCGGCGATAAGGCCGATCGGCCCGCCATAAACGCCGCCGCCGATCGCGCGGGCGTGCGGGCTGATCTGGTCGCCGGTGATTGCGCGGTAGATCGTCGACACGATCGGCAGATGCTGCAGCGGATTGATGATGTCGATCAGATCGTCGAAGGTGAAGTCGGCTTCCTTGCGCGCGTTCGGCTTCGCGGCGGCTCCCTCTTTGGGAGCCGGCGCGGCGGTCGTCGTAGCAATTGCGTTGGAT
>DAINCG010000051.1:455-7386 GCA_036732525.1 Pseudomonadota bacterium
GTCGCCATGGACTCGTACCTCCGGCCTCATGCTAAGCAAACGGCGGGCCAGACCAGAGCGTTGGATTAAGTAGTGAAGAACAAACGGAAATTGACGGAGGAGGCGGGGGAGAAGGGCGGCAGTTCCTGCCGATCGGCAGAAGCGCGCCTCGCCGCCGTCGCCGCCGAGGCGCGGGCCTGCGTGCTGTGTCGGGATGTGCTGCCGCTCGGCGCGCGGCCGGCGTTCCAGCTGCATGCGGCCGCCCGTATCTTGATCGTCGGTCAGGCCCCCGGAACGAAGGTCCACGCGAGCGGCCGTCCGTTCACCGATCCCTCCGGCGACCGGCTCCGCGACTGGCTTGGCGTCACGAAGGCGGAGTTCTACGACTCCAGGCGCTTTGCGATCCTGCCGGCGGGCCTTTGTTATCCAGGCGTGTTGCCGCGCGGCGGGGACCGGCCGCCGGATCCCAGGTGCGCGCCGCGCTGGCGTCCGCGCATCGTCTCATTGTTGGGGGAGGTCAGGCTCGTCGTCCCGGTCGGCCAGTACGGCCACGCCGTAACGCTGGGGCGCGCGCGGGAGCGATCCGTCACGGCGACGGTCGCGGCGTGGCGGCGCTATCTGCCGGACGTACTGCCGGCGCCGCATCCGAGCTGGCGGGTCAACGGCTGGCTGAAACGCAATCCCTGGTTCGAGGCCGAGGTCCTTCCCGAATTGCGCCGCCGCGTTCGGGATGCGCTATCGGACGCCTGAACAGAAGAAGGGCCGTCGGCGAACGCAATCGCCGACGGCCCCTGTACCAAGCCCGGCATTGGCGGCACCGCCAATGCCGGGAAAGATCTCGATCGACCTTAGCCTTGGCCGGGCATCATGGTCTGCGGCAGGAACAGAACGATGCCGGGGAAGATGATGAGCACGGCGACGGTGATCAGGTCGGCGACCACGAACGGCCAGATGCCCTTGAAGACTTCGGACAATGGTATGTCCGGTCTGACCCCGTTGACGACGAAACAGTTCAAGCCGATCGGCGGCGTCACCAATCCGACCTCGATCATCTTCACCAGGATGATGCCGAACCAGATTGGATCGAAGCCCAGCGCCAGAATCGCGGGATAGACGACCGGCAGCGTCAACAGCAGCATGCCGATGCCGTCCATGAACATGCCGAGGATGATGTAGACGCCCAAGATGAACAGGAAGATCACCATGCGCGGCACTTCGAGATGCGCGATCCAGTCCGCGAAGGCGCCGGGCAGTCCAGTGAAGCCCAGGAACCGGACGTAGATCAGCACGCCCCAGATGATCGTGAAGATCATGACCGTGATCTTCGACGTTTCCATCAGCGCGTCGGCGAGGTCCCTGCGGGTCATGCCTTGGCCGGTGAAGACCTTGCGCAGCAACGCGAGGATGAAGATCACCGCAGCGCCGGCGGCCCCGGTCTCGGTCGGCGTGATCCAGCCGCTGTAGATGCCGCCCAGGATGATCGCAATGACCAAAAGGATCGGCAGCGCGCCCGGCGTCGCCGAAAAACGCTCGCCCCAGGTCGTGCCCTGAATCGGCGCGCCGAGATGCGGGTTCAGAACGCACCGGAAGACGATCACGCCCGCATAGACGACGGCGGAGACCGCGCCCGGAATGAACCCGGCCAGGAGAAGCGCGCCGACCGATTCCTCGACGATGATGGCGTAGATGACGAGGATCGCCGATGGCGGAATCAGCGAGGCGAGCGTGCCGCCGGCGGCGACGACGCCGGCGGCCAACCGCCGTTCGTAGCCGTATTTCAACATCTCCGGAATGGCGACGCGGCTGAACACCGCCGCTGTCGCCGTGGAGGCGCCCGACACAGCCGCAAAGCCTGCGGTCGCGAAGACCGTGGCGACGGCGAGGCCGCCGGGCAGCCAGCCGAACCAGGCGCGCGCGGCGCTGAAGGCGCCCTGCGTCAGACCGGCGAAGTAGGCGAGGAAGCCGATGAGAATGAACATCGGCAACACCGAGAGCGAGTAGTGGCTGACCTCGGAATGGGCGAGGCCGCCCGCGAGACCGGAGCCCGCCTCCCAGCCACGGAGCGCGACCAGGCCGACCAGGCCGATAACGCCCGATGCGAAACCGATCCGCACGCCCATCAGGACGAGGATCATGGTCGCGGCGACGGAGATCAGGCCGGCGTCATATGCGTCGATCATCTAAGTCCGTTCCTGTCCGTCAGTTGCCACGATTGGTCGGCGGAGAATCGTCGCGATGGACGATTTCATCCGCGTCGTGTCCCATGGCGTCTTCGATTTCCTCACGCGCCACGGTCGCGGCGTCCTTGATCAGCGGGACGCCGATCGGCGTCTTGCTCGGATCGAGGGCAAGGCGGATATATCCCCAGAGATTGAGCGCCAAACGGATCGCGAGCAACGAGAGCGCGACCGGGACAATGAGTTTGGAGGGCCAAACCGGGAGCTCGATGTCCATCGTGCTGTCGCCAAGCTCATATGCCCACATGAAGCTTTCGGAGAAGCTCTTCCACGCGATGACGCAGATGTAGAACAACGCAATTGAGATGGCGATCGCCTCAAAGCACCAGAGCATTCGCCCGCGAAGGCGGCCGACGAGCAGCTCCATCCGGACATGGCCGCCGACCCGTTGGCAGTAGGACGCGCCGAGAAACGCGAAGGTCGCCATGGCGAGCTCGATCCAGTCGATCACGCCGGGAAGCGGCACACCGACGAATTTTCGGCTCAGCACCTCAGCGCACATGTACAGCATGACGATGACGATGAAGAGCGCGCCGATGGCGTTGAAGACATTCTCTATCTTACTGACGACGCGGTCTGTTGCGCCGAGCAAACCACCTTCGCCTGGCGGGGCGGAAGCGCCAAAGCCCGAAACCATCGCCGGGACTCCCGAGTTGCGAGATTAGGTCAGGTCAGGAAAACGGCCGCCCCACCATTGGCGTGGCGGCCGTTCCTTATGCACTGCCGACAGGTCGAACCGAAGCACTAATTGGCGCGCTTCGGTCCAAACCAATCGGGGTGTCGTCAGCTCGCGCCATTCGCGGCAGCGAGCACCTGGTCAAGGATTTCCCTGCCGGGCAGGCCTTCGGCTTCGCGCTCGGCGACCCACTCATCCCAGACCGGCCTGCCGGCGACTTCCTGCACCTTGGCGAGGTTCTCCGGATCAAAGCGGATTTCCTTCAGGTTCGCGTTCGCCTGATAGATCGGAATCCACTTCTTGTCGGCTTCCTCATACGCCTTCACGAGGGCCTCGTAAGCGACCGGAATGGCGTCGTTGATGAGCTGCTTCCACTCATCCGGCAGCTTCGCGTAGGCGCGCAGGCCGATGACCGACGGGCAATGGTTGGTGCCCGGCTGGAAGTTGGTGGTGTACCAGGTCGCCACTTCGTGCAGGCGATAGGCGCCGAACGTGTAGGAATAGGGGAAGGACCAAGCCTGCACGACGCCGCGCTCCAGCAGTTCGTAGGCTTCCGGCGCCGGGGCGGACTTCAGCGCAGCGCCGAGTTTCTCCATCGCGGTGCCGATTCCGCCGAGCGCACGGACCGTCTTACCGTTCCAGTCGAGCGCGTCCTTCGGCGGCTCGCCGACGCCCATGAACTCGTACTGCGGCAGGATATTCGAATACCAGGGCATGCCGCCCCACTTCTTCATCTCCGCCTGCCAGGCCTCGTTCTTGCGGATCGCTTCGTGTTCCAGGACTTGAACGGCAGGAACGGCAGGTCGCCGACAGAGCCGATCGGGTTCTTGCCCGGATGGTAGCCCGTGCAGGTCGTCGCAGCATGAATGGCGCCGCGCTTGATGTTGTCGAGGTTCTGCTTCGCGGGACTGACCGCTTCGCCGAAGTGAATCTTAAGTTCGAAATTGCCGCCGGTCTTCTCCGACAGGAATGCAGCGACAGCTTCGGTCCCCTGGGTGACCGCGCGCGGGTTGCCCCACCAGGAATAGTCCCAGACAATCTTGTCGGCCGCGTGCGCCGAAGCGCCCGCAAGGCCGAAGGCGACGGTCGCGCCCGCCAACAACACCTTCTTGAGCATTCAAAAGTCTCCCAGTTCGGTTTGAGCGGCGGCGTTTCCGCGGATTCGAACGCCCGCATGCCGCCGCATCTTTCGCCACGCCCGAACACCGACAGATTCTGTCGTTTCATCGAGCCTGAAACGCCGATAATAAGCCGGAATCGCGGCTTCCTTCAAGGGCATTGGGATTAGTCGGCGCGCGACCACGCCTTGACGGCAGGGGCGGCGGCGCGGCAGAAGTACGCCTCGAAACCGAGCATATGCGATTTCGGTTATATCGTTTGCCTGGACGCTGCGTGCGTCACGGCAGCACCGCAAACAGAGACGGGAACACCGCCAAAGTGGGCAGCAAGCGTTACCTCTTCACGAGTGAATCGGTGTCCGAGGGACACCCGGACAAGATCTGCGATCGGATTTCGGACGAGGTGGTGGACGCCTATCTCGCGCGGGACGTGAACGCACAGGCGCGCTGTGGCGTCGAGACCCTGACGACGACGAAGTACGTCCTGGTCGCCGGCGAAACGCGGAGCGCGGAAGGCGCCGGCGTCAGCCATGAGGAGATCGTCGAACTCGCCCGCAAGTCTGTGCGCGAGATCGGCTACGACCAGGAAAACTTCCACTGGCGCGACAATCAGGTCGACGTGCGGGTGCACGAACAGTCGGTCGATATCGCTCAGGGCGTCGACTCCGATGGCAACGCCAAGGACGAAGGCGCCGGCGACCAGGGCCTGATGTTCGGCTACGCCTGCAATGAAACCGACGTGTTGATGCCGGCGACGTTGCACTACAGCCACGAAATCCTGCGGCGCATGGCGAAGGCCCGGCACGCCGGGGAGATCAAGGGCATTGGCCCGGATTCGAAGAGTCAGGTGACCCTGGAATACGTGGACGGCCAACCGATCCGGGCGACCTCGATCGTCGTGTCGACGCAGCACGACGAGGGCATGACCCAGGAGGAGGTGCGCGAGATCGTCCGCCCGTTCGTTCTGGACGTTCTGCCCGACGAGAGCTGGATGCCTCCGGAGGACGAGTTCTATGTCAATCCGACCGGTCGCTTCGTCATCGGCGGTCCGGACAGCGACGCCGGCCTGACCGGCCGCAAGATCATCGTCGACACCTATGGCGGCGCGAGCCCCCATGGCGGCGGCGCTTTTTCCGGCAAGGACCCGAGCAAGGTCGACCGCAGCGCGGCCTACGCTACGCGCTATCTCGCCAAGAACGTCGTCGCCGCCGGTCTCGCCGACAAGTGCGTCATCCAGGTCGCCTATGCGATCGGCATCTCGAAGCCGCTTTCGCTTTATGTCGAGACCTACGGCACGGGCAAGGCGCCGGAAGAGAAGATCGCCGCGGCGATCCGCAAGAGCATGGATCTGACGCCCCGCGGCATTCGCGAGCATCTGCAGCTCAACCGGCCGATCTACGTCCCGACGTCCGCCTACGGCCATTTCGGCCGGAAGCCGACGGACGAAGGCCACTTCTCGTGGGAAAAGACCGACCTCGCCGAACGTCTGAAGGCGGAAATCTGAGCGGGGCGGAGAGCAGCCGCCCGCGCTTCTACGGCCGGCGGCGCGGCCGTCCTCTGAGGCCCGGCCGCGCCGACCTGGTCGAGAGCCTGCTGCCGGAACTCGCGGTTCCGGATCCGCTTGCCGGTCCGATCGATCCGCGGGCGCTTTTCCCGGACCGTCGAGCGGTCTGGCTGGAAGTGGGCTTCGGCTCCGGCGAGCATCTCGTCTGGCAGGCGGCGGCCAATCCGGATGTCGGTATGATCGGGGCGGAGCCGTTCGTCTCGGGCGTCGCGGCCTGTCTCGCGGGCATCGAAGCGGCCGGTGTGGACAATGTGCGCCTGCATGCCGACGACGTCCGGCCGCTGATGGCGGCGCTGCCCGACGCATCGATCGACCGGGCGTTCGTGCTCCACCCGGACCCATGGCGGAAACGCCGGCACTGGGAGCGGCGCATTATCGGGCCGGAGGGTCTTGATGCCCTCGCGCGCCTGTTGGCGGACGGGGCGGAGTTGCGCGCTTCGACCGACCATCCGGGCTACCAGGTCTGGATGCTGCGGTGGCTGCGCGCCGACCCCCGGTTCGAATGGCTTGCCCGCCGGGCCGACGACTTCCGCAGGCGGCCCGACGATTGGCCCGAGACCCGCTACGAGGCGAAGGCGCTTCGGGAACGCCGACCGGTGGCGTATCTGCGCTTTCGCCGCCGCCCGCGCGCAGCATGAAGTTTCCCAGAACGCGCCCCAATCCCGCCACGTTTGACGCCTAACTTCCGGCCCAAGCGTCGGGATGAGGAATCGACGCCAAGGGCCGCTCGGTCCTCGCCCTCCTCGTCGCGGCCGGCGGAGACCCCCCCTTTCCGTCGGCCGCGTTTTATTCGGGATGCGGCGTCGCATCCGATTTTGTCAGCGACGCGTATGGTTTAGGGTCGTCGCCGAATCCGGACCCTGAACGTCGCCCCATGGCCGAACCGCTCCTTCTGATCGACGATCTCGCCTGCCGCAGGAGCGGCCGGATGCTGTTTGCGGGCCTCGACCTGGCGCTCGGCGCGGGCGACGCCGCCTTGATCGTCGGCCCGAACGGGTCGGGCAAGTCGAGCTTCCTGCGCGTATTCGCCGGTCTTCTGCCGCCGTTCGCCGGCCGCATCCTATGGCAGGGCGAGGACGTGCGGCGGGAGCCGGATGCGTTTCGGGCCGCGCTCGCCTATGTCGGCCATGCCGATGGCCTGCAGACAGCGCTGACGGTCCGCGAGAACCTCGCCTTCTGGGCGCGGCTCGCCGGCGCGCCCCGGGACGCGCCGGCGCTCGACGAGGCGCTCGCCGCCGTCGGCCTCGCCGACCTCGCAAGCCTGCCGGCGCGGATGCTCTCGGCGGGACAGCTGCGCCGCCTCGCGCTCGCGCGGCCGATCGCCTGCGCCGTCGGCCATCCACATCCGATATGGCTG
>DAINCG010000051.1:7426-9552 GCA_036732525.1 Pseudomonadota bacterium
CGCCGGATCGAGGCGGCGATGGCCGCGTGTCGCAGAGCCGGCGGCATCGTCGTCGCTTCGACGAACGCGCCGGTCGAGATTCCCGGCGCCGTTCGCGTCGATATCGCGGACTATGCCGTCGACGGGGCCATGGCCTGATGCGCGGGTTCCAGGCGACGCTGGCTCGCGACCTTTTGATCGCACGCCGCGAGGGCGGGGAGGCGCTGCTCGCCGTCATCTTCTTCGTGCTCGGCACTGTGCTCTTTCCGTTGGGCGTCGGACCGGAGGCGAAGCTGCTGTCGGCGGTGGCTGCGGGCTTGATCTGGGTCATGGCGCTGCTCGCGTCGCTCTTGGCGCTCGACCGTCTGTTTCAGGCGGACTGGCGCGACGGCGCGCTGGAATTGATGGCGATCTCGCCGGAATCCCTGACCGCGATCGTCGCGGCGAAGTGTCTCGCGCATTGGCTGCTGACCGGCCTGCCCATGGCGGTCGCGGCGCCGCTGATGGCGCTCTTGCTGAACCTGCCGATCGAGGGATGGCCGGTTCTCGTGGCCGCGCTGCTGCTCGGCGGCCCGGCCCTCAGTCTGATCGGCGCGGTGTGCGCTGCGTTACTTGTGGGCGCGCGGCGGGGCGGCGTCTTGATGACGTTGCTGGCGCTTCCCCTATATATACCGACGTTGATTTTCGGCGCCGGCGCGGTGCAGGCGGCGATCGGCGGGTTCGATGCGACGGCGCATCTGGCGCTGATGGCGGCCACGACATGCGCCAGCGCGGCGCTCTGCCCGTGGGCGGCGGCGGCGGCGCTCCGGCAGGCGATGGAATAGGGAGGAGACACCAAGTGGCGGACGCGACGCTCGCGCCCAATCCGACCGGCGGGTTCTGGCACCGGCTCGCCAATCCGGCGCGCTTCCAGCGCCTGGCCGGATGGCTGATGCCGTGGCTGCTGCTCGGTGTGGTCGGCTTCTTCGCGTTCGGGCTCTATTACGGCCTCTACGCGTCGCCGGTCGACTACCAGCAGAAGGACACGGTGCGCATCATGTATGTGCACGTGCCCGCCGCCTGGCTCGCGATGATGAGCTATTCGACGCTGGCGATCGCGGGCTTCGTCGTGCTGGTCTGGCGGCATCCGCTGGCGGACGTCGCGGGCGCCGCCGCGGCGCCGATCGGCGCCGCCTTCACCTTCCTGGCGCTGTTCACCGGCGCGATCTGGGGACAGCCGACCTGGGGCACCTGGTGGGTCTGGGACGCGCGGTTGACGTCCGTCCTGATCCTCTTCTTCCTGTTCCTCGGCTATATGGCGATCCGGAACGCCTTCGACGACCGTGAACGCGCGGCGAAGGCGTCCGCGATCCTGGCGCTGGTCGGCGCGGTCAACCTGCCGATCATCAAGTTCTCCGTCGAGTGGTGGAACACGCTGCACCAGCCGGCGAGCGTGACCCGTCTCGGGACGCCCGCGATCCACCCCGATATGCTACGGCCGCTCTTGTTGATGGCCGGCGCATATCTATGTCTCTTCCTGGTGCTGCTGCTGTTGCGGATGCGGCTCGAGTTGACGCGACGGCGGATCGAGGCCTTCCAGGAAGCGCGAGCGGGGGCGGCGCAGCCATGAACGAATTCTTCGCGATGGGCGGCTATGCCGCCTTCGTCTGGCCGGCCTACGGCGTCGTCGCGCTGGTGCTGGTCGGCCTGACCCTGCAAACGCTGGCCGCGCTCTCCCGCGCCCAGCGCGACTTGAAGGACTTGGAAGCCATCGCGCCGCGTCGACGGCGGCGCCATCGATCGGAGGACAGCGATGCGCAGCCGTAAGCGGCAACGTCTCTGGCTCGTTTCCATCGGCGTCCTGCTGCTGGGCGCCGCCGCCGCGCTGGCGCTGACGGCCTTCGAGGACAACATCGTCTTCTTCCACAGCCCGAGCGACATCGCGGCCGGCAAGACGGAGCCCGGGCGGCTCGTTCGCATCGGCGGCCTTGTCGAGGACGGCAGCATCGTGAAGACGCCCGGCACGGCGAAGGTCGCGTTCAAGCTGACCGACGGCGCGGCGACCGCCAACGTGCGCTACGAAGGCATCCTCCCGGACCTTTTCCGGGAAGGGCAGGGCGTCGTGGCGCAAGGGCGGCTGGGGTCGGACGGCGTGTTCGACGCCGTCG
>DAINCG010000051.1:9562-13641 GCA_036732525.1 Pseudomonadota bacterium
TACATGCCGCCGGAAGTCGCGGACGCGCTCAAGAAGTCAGGCAAGTGGAAACATAACGAGGCGGACGCAGGCGCCGCCGCGACGCCGGGGACCGGATCATGACAGCGGAAATCGGCCACTTCGCCCTGATCCTGGGCTTCGTTCTCGCCGGCTTGCAGATGACCGTGCCGCTCTATGGCGCGGCCAAGGGCGACATCGGGCTGATGGAATTGGCCCGGACGACTGCGCTCGCCCAGTTCGGCCTGACGCTGCTGGCGTTCGCGGCCCTGATCAACGCATTCGTCGTCAGCGACTTCTCCGTGCTGAACGTCGTGCAGAACTCTCACTCGGCGAAACCGCTGCTCTACAAGATCAGCGGGGCTTGGGGGAACCATGAAGGGTCGCTGCTGCTCTGGGTGCTGATCCTGGCCTTGTTCGGCGCCATGGTCGCGACCTTCGGGCGGAACCTGCCGCCGAGCCTCCGCGCCCGAACGCTCGCGGTACAGGCCATGATCGCCTTCGGCTTCTTCGCCTTCATGCTGTTCACCTCGAACCCGTTCGAGCGCGTGCCGAACCCGCCGGCGGACGGGCTTGGCCTCAACCCGCTGCTGCAGGATCCCGGCCTCGCGTTCCATCCGCCGTTCCTCTATTTCGGCTATGTCGGCCTTTCGATCGCGTTTTCGTTCGCGGTCGCGGCCTTGATCGAAGGCAAGGTCGACGCCGCCTGGGCGCGTTGGGTCCGCCCGTGGACGCTCGCCGCCTGGTGCGGGCTGACCGTCGGCATCGCGCTGGGCTCATGGTGGGCCTACTACGAACTCGGCTGGGGCGGTTTCTGGTTCTGGGACCCGGTCGAGAACGCGAGTTTCATGCCTTGGCTGGCCGCGACGGCGCTGCTGCACTCCGCCATCGTGGTCGAGAAGCGGGACGCGCTGAAAAGCTGGACCATCCTGCTCGCCATCATCGCCTTCTCGCTGTCGCTGCTCGGCACCTTCCTTGTGCGTTCTGGCGTGCTGACGAGCGTTCATGCCTTCGCGACCGATCCGGAGCGCGGCGTCTTTATCCTGGGTCTATTGATCGTCGCCATTGGCGGCAGCCTGACGCTCTACGCCATCCGCGCGCCGAACCTGCAGGCCGGCGGCCTGTTCCAGCCGATCAGCCGGGAAGGCGGCCTGCTGCTGAACAATCTTTTCCTCTCCGCGGCGGCTGCGACCGTGCTGCTCGGCACGCTCTATCCGCTTTTCCTGGACGTGCTGGACGCCGGCAAGGTGTCCGTCGGCCCGCCCTATTTCAACGCGACCTTCGGCCCGTTGATCGCGCCGGTGCTGCTGGTTATGGCCGTCGGGCCGTTGCTTTCGTGGAAGCGCGGCGACCTCGGGGAAGCATTGCGGCGTATCTGGCTCGCGGCGGCCGCGGCAGTGGGCGTCATCGCGTTGGCCCTGATCTATTCCGACGTCCCAGGCGTGTTGCCGGCGATCGGCGTCGGGATCGCGACATGGATCATCGTCGGGGCGCTTGTCGAACTCGCGGACCGTGTCCGGCTTGGCCGGGTCCCGCTTGGCGAGACCTGGCGACGCATGCGTCGCACGCCCCGCTCCGCCTTCGGCATGACGATCGCGCATCTGGGCGTCGGGCTGGTCGTGGCGGGCGTAGTTGGCGCGACCGCCTACAAGACAGAGGCGATCCAGAATATGCGTCCCGGCGACAGCGTGGATGTGGCCGGCTACGCCTTCACGCTCGACCGTGTCGAGCGCGTGCGCGGACCGAACTACGACGCGGAACGCGCCGTTTTCCGCCTCAGCCGGGACGGCCGGGAACTCGGGTCGGTCAATGCCGAGCGGCGCAACTATCCGGTCGAGCGGCAGCAGACGACCGAAGCTGGCATCCTTACGCTTTGGACGGCGGATCTCTACGCCGTCATCGGCGAAGGCAGCCCGGCCGACGGCTGGACGACGCGCCTCTATCACAACCCGCTTGTGCCCTGGATCTGGCTTGGCTCGATCGTCATGGCGCTGGGCGGCGTGGTTTCGTTGACCGACCGGCGACTTCGCGTCGGCGCGCCGGCGCGGCGTCGGCCGGCTGCTGCGGCGGGCGAACCGGCGCCGGCCGCCGCGTGCTAGAGCCGTTTTGACGCTGACGCCTGGGGCGACGAAAACCTGATGAAACGCCTGCTCTACGTGCTGCCGCTCGCCATCTGCCTGGCGATCGGCGCGTTCTTCTACCTCGGGCTCGACAACGACCCGCGACAGATCCCGTCCGCCTTCATCGGCAAGCCCGCGCCGACGTTCTCCCTGCCGCCGCTGCCGGGCCGGTTCGCCGCGCCGCGGGCGGAGATTGCGCCGCTTTCGAACGCCGATCTCGGCGCGGGCAAACCCGTGGTGATCAACGTCTGGGCGTCGTGGTGCATTCCCTGCGTCGCCGAACATCCGCTGGTTACGCGACTGGCCGAGGAGTCCGGCGTCACCGTGCACGGCATCAACTATCGTGACAAACCGCAGGACGCCGCCGCCTGGCTCGCGCGCCTGGGCGACCCCTATACGAAAGTCGGTGCGGATATCGACGGCAAGGCCGGCATCGAGTGGGGCGTCTACGGCGTGCCGGAAACCTTCGTGATCGACGGGGACGGCATCGTCCGCTTCAAGCATGCGGGCGTGCTGACCGCGGAAATGATTGAGCGGGAGATCAAGCCGCTGTTGGAGGCGACGCAATGACGGCCGGAATTCTTCGCGGACTGGCGCTTGGGCTGCTGCTCGCCCTCGCGGCGCCGGCGCTCGCGGTCTTGCCTGACGAGAAACTGGATGATCCGGCGCTGGAGGCGCGGGCGCGGGAGCTGTCCCTCGAACTCCGCTGCCTCGTCTGCCAGAACCAGTCCATTGACGACAGCAACGCCGAATTGGCGCGCGACCTGCGCCTCCTGGTGCGAGAGCGGCTGGTCGCCGGCGACACCAATGAGGAGGCGCTGGAGTATATCCGGGCGCGTTATGGCGACTTCGTGCTGCTGAACCCGCCGGTTCAATCGTCCACATACCTGCTTTGGTACGGCCCGGCCGCGTTCCTCGTCATCGGGGTCATCGTCGTCTTCCTGACAGTGCGGCGGCGACGCATGGTCGATACCGTTCCTGGCGGCGGGACGCTTTCCGAACAGGAACGCGCCCGCCTCGACGCCGCGCTCCGGCGGGAGGGCGAGGGATGAACAATATCGTTCTCTGGGTCGCGGTGGCCGTCCTCGCGGTCGGCACCGTTCTGATCGTCGCGGCGCCGCTGCTGCGCGCCGGCGAGCGGATCGGTCGCGCGCGCCGGGCGAGCTACGACCTTGCCGTCTTCCGCGACCAGCTGGCCGAGGTCGACCGCGACCTGGAAGCCGGCCGCATGAACGCCGCGGAGGCGAGCGCGGCGCGGACGGAAATCGAGCGCCGCATGCTGCGCGCCGTCGATGGCGCGGCCGACCAGGCCCTGGCCGATGCGGCCGAGACGGCGTCCGCCAAGTCCGGACCGGCGTTCCCGATCGCCGCCGGCGTCGTCGTCGTCGGCGTGGCGGTCGCGGTCTACCTCAATATCGGCAAGCCCGATGCGCCCGACATGCCGCTCGCGTTTCGCACCGATCAGGCTGTGGCCGGGTCTGCGGAAAGCGCCAATCAGGGGCAGGCGGAACTCGCCCGGCTGGAGGGGCGCGTGCGCTCGCATCCGGATGACGCCAATGCCTGGGCGGCGCTCGGCCGCAGCCGCCTCGCACTCGGGCAGCATGCCGAAGCGAACAAGGCGTTCCTGAAGTCGATCGAGCTATCGGGCGACAACACGCCGCCCGAGCTGCTCGCCGATTATGGCGAGGGGCTGACGATGGAAGCCTTCAGCACCGTGACGCCGCGCGCCAAGGAGGCGTTCAACAAGGCGCTGGAAAAGGATCCGACCAACATCCGGGCCCGCTTCTACATCGCCATGGGACGGGCGCAGGCTGGCGACTATCGGGGCGCGATCGCGCTGTGGCGCGGCCTGTCCGCCGACGCGCCGCCGGACGCGCCGTGGCTCGAAGCCGTGCGCCAGGGCATCTCCGACGCCGCGATGCGCGGCAATATCATGCCGATCAGCGTACCGCCGGAGCGGCC
>DAINCG010000051.1:13683-15716 GCA_036732525.1 Pseudomonadota bacterium
TCGGGCTCAGGCTCCGGGCTGGCGGCGGGCCTCTCCGGCGGCGCCCAGCCGACGCAGGAGGAGATGGCGGCGGCGCGCCAGATGGCGCCGGACGATCAGCAGGCCTTCATCCGCTCCATGGTCCAGCGTCTCGCCGACAAGATGGAACAAAATCCGGAGGACATTGACGGCTGGCTCCGGCTCGGCCGCGCCTACAAGGTGCTCGGCGACAACGAGGAGGCCAAGCGGGCCTTCGGGCGCGCCAAGGATCGGCTGGTCGACATGCTGGACAATCTGCCGGAAGATTCGCCGACCCGGCCGAGCGTCCAGGCGACGCTCGCCGAAGTCGAGCAAATGATGGCCGAATGATCGAAATCACGCGCCCGACGGACGGGCTGACCGTCGTCGCCCTGAACCGGCCGCAACGCCGCAACGCGCTCGACGACGCGGCGATGGCGGGCCTTCGGGATGCGTTCGTCGCAGCCGCCGGCGAACCCGGCCTCCGCTGCCTCGTGCTGAAGGGGACGGGCGGCGTGTTCAGCGCCGGCCGCGATCTGAAGCAGGCGGCCGATCTCGACGCCGATGCGGCGCTCGCCCAGCACGCCGCCTGGGGGGAGGCGTTCCAGGCGCTCCGCCGTCTGCCGGCGCCGTCGGTCGCCGTGGTCGAAGGGGCGGCCGTGGCGGGCGGCTTCACGCTCGCCATGGCGACGGATTTCCTGATCGCCGAGCGCGGCGCAAAGTTCGGCGCGCTGGAGATGGCGAACGGCTTTCCGGCCGCCATGTGCACGCCGGTCTTGGCGAAGAAGGCGCCGGCCCGGATCGGCCTCGAACTCGCGATGTTCGGCGCCGTCGAGACGGCGGAACGGCTGCACGCCGCCGGCCTCGTCAACCGCATCGCAGATGGGGCGGAGGGCCTGGCGGCGGCGGAGCGGGCGTTCGTCGACCACATCCTGTCGCTCGACCCGCTCGCCGTCCGGCAGACGCTGGCCGCATATCGCGCGGCGGAGGCGCAGCCGCTTGAACAGGCGCTGAACGCCGGGATCACGCTCAACCAGTTGATCGAGGCGAGCGGCCGCTTCCGCCAGGGCGGCGCCCGCTTCGCCGGGAGCTGACGCCCGCTCCGGGCATGGCGTAGCGTCCCGTTCCATCGTAGTGTGCGCATCTTCCAGGACTGGCGAGAGGTGTGGCCGCTATGCCCGATGACGGCATTATGCATGGCTCCCATTGGGGAGCGTGCCGCGCGGAGGTGACCGACGGTCGCGTGGTCGGCGTGAAGCCGTTCGAGTTGGACGGCGACCCGTCGCAGATCCTCGAAGCCATCCCGGAGATGCTCTACAGCGACGTCCGCATCGCGGCGCCCTATCTTCGCGAGAGCGTCGCGCGGCACGGGCCGGGCGCCAACCCGGAACGTCGCGGTACGGAGCCGTTCGTCGAAGTCTCCTGGGATCGGGCGCTCGATGTCGTCGCGGCCGAGCTGAACCGGGTCAAGGCGGACTTCGGCAATGAATCGATCTTCGCGGGCTCCTACGGCTGGTCGTCGGCCGGCCGCTTCCACCACGCCAAGACTCAGATGCAGCGCTTCATGAACCGCTTCGGCGGCTTCACGGGCCAGCTTCACAATTACAGTTACGCGGCCGCGCTCGCCGTGCTGCCGCATATCCTGGGCAACGCAGAGGCGTCGCAGGGGCCGGTCAGCGACTGGAACGGCATCCTTCAGGAATCGAAGCTGATCCTCTGCTTCGGCGGCATGCCGCTGAAGAACGCCCAGGTCGACGCCGGCGGCGCCGGCGCGCACCGCATGTCGAACTTCCTGAAGGAAGCGACGGAAAAGGGCATCCGCTTCGTCAATCTCTCGCCGATCCGGGAGGACCTGGAAGGCGCCCCCGGCGCCGAGTGGATCCCGATCCGCCCCGGCACGGACACCGCCCTGATCCTCGCCATGGCGCATACGCTGATCGAGGCGGGCAAGGTCGATAAGGCCTTCCTCGACCGCTATTGCACCGGCCATGCGCGCTTCGAGGCGCATGTGCTCGGCCAGGACGACGGTCAGGCGA
>DAINCG010000052.1:0-331 GCA_036732525.1 Pseudomonadota bacterium
CGCGGACGTTGACGTTCAGCACCAGGTCGAAGTCCTCGACCGACATCTCGGCGAGACGACCGAGCTTCAGCACGCCGGCCGAGCAGATCAACGCGTTGATCTCCGGCGCGTCCTCCTGCACGCCCTGCATCACGGCTCGGACGGCGCCGGCGTCGCGCAAGTCGCAGGGCCGGGGATGGAAACGCTTCGAAGCCAGGGCATGCGCCGCCGGCGCCAGCGCGGCGTCCGACAGGTCGATGCCGTAGACGGTCCAGCCCTTGGCGATCAGGTCGCGCGCGGCTTCAAGTCCGATGCCCGAGGCGACCCCGGTGATGATCGCGACGTCGGTCAT
>DAINCG010000052.1:341-2023 GCA_036732525.1 Pseudomonadota bacterium
CCCTCCTCCGATCCATCAGCTGCGCCATTGGAGCCGACTGGCGCCGCCAAGCCAAGGCGGCGCGATTCCGGTTACGCCGGCCGCGAGAGCGGGCGCAGGCCCGCTCGGCCCTGTCAGCGACGATCGGTTCAGGCAATCCATCGCTCATCGGGGCCAGCTGTCCTCCTCTCGACGCTTCATGTCCGCCGCACTCGTCAGGGCAAGAACAGCGCCAGTCGGCCAACCGAGCGCCGGCGCGACGCATTCGGCGCGAGGCGCCCAACGACCTGTCGCCGGGGCCGCAAGTTCGCTGGCGGACTGTCCGCTTGACAGACAGCGCCCGATCGCCGGCCTCGGACTATGTCCGGCCGTTTGACTGGATGTGCTTCCGGATATCCGCGGCGAAGACCCGTTCGGAATCGTCTTCGGGCGCATAGCCGATCACGGCGCGCGCATTGGCGATGCTCCAGAAGGCGCGGGTGTTGTTCGAGATGCCGTAGAAGACCTGATACGGAATGCCGTCGGCGTTCCGAATGTCCGGGTATTCGAGGGACTTGATGTAGAGCTGCTGCATGTCCCGGTCGCTGATATAGGCGCCTAGGTTGCGCTTGTAGCTTCTCTCGTCGCCGGCGAAGTCTTCCGCCACGATCGGGCGCGGCGCCCCGATGCGGACCTGGACGTTTTCGACCGCCCGGCCCAGCCGTCCGGTGGCGAAGATGAAGCCCAAGTGCTCGTAGGTCGCCTTGGCCCACCCATAGAAATTGTCCGAAAGCGGATAGGTCCCTGGGTCGACCATGTCCATCCGGCCGTCATGCAGTTTGGTTTCGTACCAGTCGGCGGCGTGGTTCGACGACGTGATGACGACGCGCTTGACGCCCTCCTCCATCGCAAGCCGCAGGACGTTGAACGCCATGTCGACGTTCGTGCGTTCGACGAAATAGCCCTCCGGCGGCTCGGAACCCGGTCGGTCCTTGTGCCAGTGCCAGGGCGCGATGGTCTTCACCTGGCGATCAACCACGCGGGCGTTGTGCAGGATCGCATCGACCCCCTGGAAGTGCTCGCGATAGGCATCGATGTCCGGATCGGAAAGATCGGTCTCGATGATGTCGTTCGCGTGCTCCGCCGGGCGGGCGTCGAGCAAGGTCAAATCATACCGTTCGCGAAAAGCCGGAAGAATTTGTCCGGCGATTTGCCCGGACGCTCCGGTTATCAGAACACGCCGCACTGTCATAACACTATACCTTTGTTTCATTTGGATAGTCGGCGACTATATGGACGTTCTCATGGACCGGCAACGATACGTCCAGTCATCGGCCGCGGCACGCCATGTCGACATGACTTCGTCGATATGCCGGGTCTGAACGGTCCAGCGGTCGGACATACCGTTAGCAGGCTCCGGCCAGGCCGACGGAACCGATCCGTGCGGCGAGAGGGGGAACGGAGATGCAGATGCGGACGCTTGGCGCAGGACGCCTTGAGGTCTCGGCGCTTGGCCTCGGCTGCATCGGCATGAGCGCGAACTATGGTGCGCCGGGCGACAAAGGGGCGATGATTGACCTCATCCGCACCACCTTCGATCGTGGCGTCACCTTCTTCGATACGGCCAAATCCTACGGTCCCTTCGCGAATGAGGTTCTGCTCGGCGAAGCGCTTGAGCCGATCCGGGACCAGGTCGTGGTCGCAACGAAGTTCGGTCACGACAT
>DAINCG010000052.1:2053-13061 GCA_036732525.1 Pseudomonadota bacterium
GCCAGAACAGCCGTCCGGCGCATGTGAAGCAGGTCGCGGACGCCGCGTTGAAGCGCCTAAAGACGGATATGATCGACTTCTTCTATCAGCACCGGCTCGACCCCGACGTGCCGATCGCGGACGGCAAGGCACGCTGTTGCTGACTTTGCGAAGTCGGCGCAGCGATCGTGCGCCGGGCTCGACATCCTGGCCCGCCCCGGTCCGGTCCGCGCGACGATCGAACTGGCCGAAACCAATTGACGAACGACAGCCGGACGCCGCCGTGATCTGACGACGGAGCGGCCAACCCCCGTATCAGCTTCCGGAACCGTAGGGACGGGTCAGCGCTTCCATCAGGTGACCTGTCGGATCCTCGAAATAGAGGCCCCGACCGCCGTCGCGGGTGTTGATCTCGCCCTTGCGGCTCTGGGACGGGTCGGCCCAGTAGTCGAGGCCCTTCGCCTCGATGCGGCCAAGCACGCCGTCGAACTCCGCTTCACTCACCAGGAAGGCATAGTGCTGCGGCGCGATCTCGCCGTCGCGCTCGGCGAAATCGACGCTGACGCCGTTCGCCGTCGTCACGACATGGAAGTGCGAGAAGCGGCCGGGTTCGGGCAGGCCGAACATCTCCGCCAGAAACGCCGCGGACTTGGCGCTGTCTTTGGACCAGACAATGGTGTGGTTGAAGTCGACGGACATCTTTCACCTCCGGGCCGGGTTTCGCTTGATGTGGTTTGTCGCCAGCGCCCCGGCAAGCCGTCGATCCCGCGATGCGCGCTCGTTATCAAGACCGGACCGATGCCGACGACCCGGCGCCATTTCTGCGACGGCTCAGCCGGACTGATCCCGAGCTTCCGGGAGACGGCCGACATTATGGAAGACCTACTCGGCGGACGAGCCTATCGCTGCCCGTCTCAGGCCAATCAGGGCGCAGGAGCCTTTCGAGGGCTCGGCCTGCGGGTTGCCGCCCCAAGGCCGGAGCCGAGCCGCCCACCTATGAAGATCGCTCATGGGGCCTTGCGGTTCTAATGACTTAAAGTCCTATGTCCGCTCTCCCGCCTCCTGCAGGCGCGCCGGAGCGTCGAGGGCCTTCCGCACATCCGTCGAAGGGGTCGAATCGGACGACCGTGATGGCTGTCTGGAAGGCGAGCCACGCTTCCTGCCCGGCACCGAACGAAGCCACGGGAGAGCATAGGAATGAAGCGAATTTTCACCGGCGCTTGCGCAATCGCCATGCTGGGCGGAGCCAGCGCGTTCGCGGAACAGGCGGAACTGTCGCCGAACGGTTCGCGCGCGTCTGTCCGCGGACCGGCGGAATATTTAACCGGAACCGGGACGGCGCGCCGATGGCCAAGCCCGACCGGCCGTGCCTCGCGACGGACAAAGTCCGGTATCGCGGCGAGGCGGTCGCGATGGTCGTCGCGGCGACCTTGGCGCAGGCGAAGGACGCGGCCGAACTGATCGATCTCGACATCGAGACCCTCCCCGCGGTCACCGACGCCCGGGAGGCGCGCAAGGACGGCGCGCCGCAACTGCATGACGCGGCGGCGAACAACACCGGCCTCGACTGGGAGTTCGGCGACGGCTCCGCCGCCGATCGCATCTTCGCCGAGGCGCATCGCGTGACCCGTCTCACCCTCCGCAACAACCGCGTCGCCATTTCGCCGCTCGAACCCCGTGCGGCCGTCGGCGAATACGACGCCGAAAGCGGCCGCTACACGCTGCATGTCCCGACCCAAGGCGTCTTCGGCTTCACGACGGAGCTTGCGGAAGGCATTCTCGGCATTCCGCGCGCCGATCTGCGCGTCCAGACCTACCGCGTCGGCGGCTCGTTCGGCATGAAGTCGGCGCCCTATCCGGAATATGCGCCGGTGCTGGTCGCGGCGAAGCTCCTGGGGCGGCCGGTCAAATGGCGCGACGCGCGGAGCGACAGCTTTCTTTCCGACCAGCATGGCCGCGACGGCTGGGCGGCGCTGAACGGACGGTCCGGCTAAGGCCGCGCTACCAGGCGGCTTCCAGCACCCGCAGGGAGTTCGCGACGCGCGCTTCGGGCGAGGCGAGGTTTGCGCTCGCATTGAAGTTCTTCACCGTCTCGGCGGCGATCTTCGCGAGGTCGTCCCGCGGAACCGGCAGTTCGCGGAGACGGACGGGCATGCCGACCTCCGCATAGATGCGCTCCAGGCCATCGGCGATGGCGGCCGCGGCGTCGGCGGGGCTCATGCCGTCCTGCCAGACATCGAGCGCACGCGCTGTCGCCGCGCTGGCCGCAGCGTCAGGAGGCGTGCCATGCCGGATCGTCGCGGCGTGCAGGACCGCCGTCGCCTCGCCCTGGCCGATCTCCGGATAACGGAGATGCAGCGCCGTCGCGACCGCATAATCGCTGGCGAAGCCGCCGCGGCTCCGCATGGTGCGGCCGTCATCCTCCGCTCGGTTCTGCAGGAAGGCGGCGAGCGCCAGGTCACGCCGGACGCGGGGCTCCTCGGCCTCGGCGGTCAGCCGCCGGTAGGCCGGCAGGCCCAGCCGGCGGGCCTGATCGAGATCGCCGGCGACCAGCGGGTTTTCGGCCGGATCGCCCGCCGTCGCGACGAGGCTTGCGAACACGGTCGTCGCCGTCGAGCGCAGGACGCTCGCCGGCGCGCTCAGGAGGGCGCCGTCGTCCAGGAAAATGGCGCATGGCCGGGTCTTCGGATCGAAATACTCCATCCGATGGTCGAGGTCCGGGTTCTTCAAGCCGGATCCGCCGCGGTTCATGGCCGACGTCGGCGTGGTCGGGATGTTCACGATCGGCGGCTTGGGCGCTTCCAGGCGCGGACTGAACGGGCGAGCATTTTCCGAGTACTGGGTCATCAGGTCGAACGGATCGCCGGCCTCGCCGAGGAAGACGGCCACCGCCCGGACGGCGACGATGACGCTGCCGCCGCCGACGGCGATCAGCAGGTCCGCGTCGGCCGCCCGGGCTGCCGCCGTCGCCGCCTGGACCGACGCATAGGTCGAATCGTTCTCGATGCCGTCGAAGACGCCGGCATAGGCGCCGCCGAGCGTCGCCGTGATCCTTTGAACGAGGTCGGTCCGCCGGTTGATCGACGGCGAGCAGACGACGAAGGCCCGCCGAGCGCCCTGCCGCCGGACCGCGCCCAGGAGTTGCGCCTCGATCGCTCCGGGGCCGCAGAAAAGCCGCCAATCGTATCCGGCGCTGCGGAAGAGTTCGGTCGCGGCCATGACGCTACGGCCCCGCCTCAGCCGGGCGCCGGCCCTGCCGCGTATTGCGCGTCGGTCACGTGCTCCATCCATTCGACCGGCGAGCCGTTGAGGGCCTCCTGGATGGCGATGTGCGACATCGCCGTGGTCGACGTCGCGCCGTGCCAGTGCTTCTCGCCGGGCGGGAACCAAACCACGTCCCCCGGCCGGATGAGCTCGACCGGCCCGCCATCGCGCTGGACCCAGCCGCAGCCGGCCGTCACGATGAGCGTCTGGCCGAGCGGGTGGGTATGCCATGCCGTACGGGCGCCCGGCTCGAAGGTGACGAGGGCCGAGCCCGCGCGCGCCGGCGCCTCGGGCTGGTTCAGCGGATCGATGCGAACCGTGCCGGTGAAATAGTCGGACGGCCCCTTGCCGGACGGCCGGGACCCCACGCGCCGGATGTCCATGCGATTGCTTCCTTCCTTGAGAACCCTGCATTTGCGCCATTTCGGCATATCGGGATTCCAGTCACAACCCCGGGCGCCGCGGGATTCAAACGCCCGTGTCGCTCAGGCTCTCCGGGCCCGACGATCACGTCCTCGACCTGTGCGGTGGTGTCCACCATGAGCACGACGATCCGCGCCCGCGCCGCGACGTCTGACGGGCGCGTCGCGGGCGACCGGGTTTCGATCTGGATGTCGAACCGGGTCGAGGCGATCATCGCGTTTCTCGCACGTTCGCGCGAAGGCTTCGCCTGCAATCCCTTGCTGCATCGCACCTGCACATGCGCCGAAATGGTTGCTGAAGGTCGACGGCTTTCCCCTCACCGCCAGCGGCAAAGTCCTGAGGCGGGAGCTTGAGACGCTTGTCGCCGACGGCAAGCTGCAGCCGGAACCGGTGCGCTACCGAGACTGCAGAGCCGGATGATTCCCTCACCGACGCCAAATTCGACAGGTCCAAACCCGAATGGCTGAAAGGGATTGCGTCATCGTCTCCGGCGCGAGCAAGGGCATCGACGCCGCGATCGCCGAACGCGGGCCTGGCGCCGGTCTCGTCAACAACCTGGGCGTGCATTTGTCGGCGCCGGTCGCAAGCCTCGAAACGCGCGCCTACGAGACCGTGATGGCCCTGAACGCCACCGCCGTCCTCGTCGCCGCGCGGGAGACGCATGCCTATCTGCGGGACCGGGGCGGCCTGATCGTCAATATCGGCTCGTTCTTCGACAAGCTTGGCGCGCCCGACAATCTCGCCTATTGCGCGTCGAAGGCGGCCGTGGCCGCGATGACCCGCTGCATGGCCGTCGAATGGGCCGCAGCGGACATCCGCGTCCTGAACGTCGCGCCGGGCTATATTCGTACGGACCTGAACCGGGACGACCTTGCGCGCGAGCGGGTGAAGACTTGCCTGGGCGGCCGGATTCCGACCGGCGGCCCAGCGAAGCTGCGGACGTCGCCAAACTCGCCGGGACCCTGTTCAGCAAACCCGTCGGTTTCCTGACCGGCGAAACGATTAATGTCGACGGCGGCCAAGGGATGAATCACTGATGGAAATGCTGCGCCAGATCGACCGCACGCGAAACTGGGACGAAGACGAGCGCCGTGTGCTGGAGCAGGTCCAGCGCATGGCCGACCGCGTCATCGCGCCGAACGCGGCCGAGGCCGACCGCACGGGCGAGTTCCCCTGGGCGAACGTCGATGCGATCAACGAACTTGGGCTGAACGCGATCTTCGTGCCGGAAGCCTATGGCGGCATGCCCATGTCGTTCCGGCTGTACCTCGAGATCGTGACGATCATTTCGGAAGCCTGCGCGTCGACCGGCATCATCTACGCGACGAACTATCACGGCATGAAGCCGCTGATCGAATTCGGAACGGAAGAACAGAAGGCGCGGCTCTTGCCCCGGATCGCCGAAGGCGGCCTCGGCTCGCTCGCGATCACCGAGCCGAACGCCGGGTCGGATGCGACCGGCATGAAGACGCGCTTCAGGCCAAGCGGCGACGACATCGTCGTCGACGGCGGCAAGACCTTCATCACGAACGGAGACGTCGCCGACCTGCTGCTGGTGTTCGGCAAATGGTCGGAGATCGACGATCCGAAGCAGGCGATTTCCGCACTGATCCTGGAAAAGGGCGCAGACGGGTTCAACGTGATCGGCAAGGAGGAGAAGATGGGGCATCGCGCCTCCTCCACCTGCGGTCTCTCGTTCGACGGCGTGCGCGTGCCGCGCGCCAATCTGATCGGCGCACCGGGCGAAGGGCTGAAGATCCTGCTGGCCTCGCTGAACCGTTCCCGCCCATCGGTCGCCGCACACGCCCGCGGCATCGCCCGGGCGGCGCTCAAGGACATGGTCGAATACGCCAACGAGCGAAAGCAGTCGGGGCGCGCGGTGCTCGATTTCCAGGGCAACCAGTTCACGCTGGCCGACCTCGCAAGCGAGCTTCTGCTGCTGGAGAAGTGGATGGACTATGTCGCCGAACTGATCGACGGCGGCGCGGAGAACTTCGGTATGGAGGCGTCCGTCGCAAAGCTGCGCGCCTCCGACCTCGCCATGAAGATGGCGATCGAGTGCGTGCAGTTCCACGGCGGCTACGGCTACTGCCAGGACTACCGCGCCGAACGGCTGATGCGGGACGCCAAGATCACGCAGATCTGGGAAGGCACCAACCAGGTGCATCGCCAACTCATCGGACGGAGCTTCAGGTCCAAATGACCGATCGAATCAAGCAAGTCGCCGTCTGCGGGGCCGGCGGGACGATGGGCGCCGGCATCGCCGTCGTCGCCGGGCGGACGGGCTAGGACGCCATTTGCTTCGATCTGTCCGCGGCGGCGCTCGAACGTTCGCGGAAGGCCGTGAAGACCGTGTCGTCGGCATGCATTTCTGCCTGCCCGCCCAGGTCATGAAGCTGATCGAGATGTCGCGGGGCCTGAACACGTCCGACGCGACGTTCGACGCGGCCAGGGCCTGGACCGAGGCCGCGTCCCAGACGCCGGTGGGACCCAGGACCGGCCAGGCTTCATCCTGAACGCGCTGCTGGCGCCCTACAACGACGACGTCATCCGCGCCATCGAGGCGGGTCTGGCGACGCCGGAGGACATCGACAAGGCGATCAAGTCCGGCCTCGGCTACAAGATGGGTCCGTGCCAGCTGCTCGATCTGGTCGTCATGCGCGGCGACGAAGCGCCTTTGCCCATTCGGTCCCGTCGGTTGCGACTTCTTCAATCCTGATCACGCGCCACGCGGCTTCCAGGATGGAGTAGACGCCGAACAGAACGATCCCGACGCCCATGCCGATCAAAAGACTTTCGCCGTAGGACAATTCGCGGACGAATGTCAGGGCGTCGGCAATATTCGGCGTGCCGGAGACGCTGCCAGGCGCCACGCTCAACAGCCGCCGTCCGAGAAGAAACGACAAGACCGCGAGGACAAGCCCCCGCGCCGTCAGCCCCGCGACGGCAACGGCGTGCACGATCGGCCACGCGTTCGGCGGCGGCCTGAAGTGACGGACATACTTCTGCGAAAGCGCCTTGACCCAATGAGCGCAGGCGACGATGGCGAAGGCCAGCGCCATGACCGCCATGGCGGCCGTCGAGCCGACGAACTTGGCCAGATGGGCCGCCGCGCCGCCGCCGCCCGATCCGGACGCGCCGGCGAAGTTGAGGGAGATGGCGTAGAACGCCAGCGAACCATAGGTCGCGGCCGAGCAAAGCAGGCCGAAGCGGACGCCAATGCCCGACAGCGACCAGCCGTGATTGTCCGTGTCGAAGATCGACTGGATACACCGCCACAAGGTGTAGCCGATCAGGCCGACGACCGCCGCCCAGATCAGTATGGCGCCAAACTGCGTGCTCGTTATTTCCCGGATCGCGTCCTTCGGATCTCGGTTGTCGCCGCCGACCATCGCGGCGGCGACGGCGAAGCCGCCGATGATGAGGTAGACGGCGCCCCGCGCCGCATACCCCGCGCGCGCGAGAAGTTTGATCGCCCGCGCGTTCTGCATCGGCTCGGGGCCTTTCGGATCCGTGATTGCGGCGCGACTTGCGCCCCTGCGAAGGTTGAACGGCTCAGCGCCGCAAGAGTTCAATTGCATGGACATCAACGCCGCCGTGGCCGAACGCAAGCGCCAGAGTGTGCCCCCGGACCCATTGCCACGCCTGTGCAACGGCATCCCGATCCGGCATCATTCCCACAGGAGCGTCCGCATCGCCGCGAAAGGAGGAACCGGATCGGATGGGCACGGTTTGCAAATGGGCCGTCCGGCTGTTCGCCGCCGTCTACGCGGCCGCGGTCGGGCTGTTCTGCGTCGGGACGTTCGGGCTGTTCGGCCAGCCGAAGGACCCGCTGGCCGGAATCTTCCTGTTGCCGATCGGGCTGCCGTGGAACCGGCTGATCAGCGGGTTTGAACTCGACGTGCGCCTCCTACTTCTGGCGCTCGCGCCGCTTGTGAACTTCGCTATCCTGTTCGCGATCTGCCGCTTTCTGTCTCGACGCCGCGGGAACCGCTGACGGGGTTCAGGCGTCGCGCAACAGGAACTTCTGGACCTTGCCCATGGCGTTCCGAGGCAAAGCCTCCACGATCTCGACATGGCGCGGCGCCTTGAAGTTCGCCATCCGCGCGCGGCACCAGGCGATGAATTCGGCCGGATCGATCTCGGCGCCGGGACGCGGAACCAGGAAGGCCTTCGCCACCTCGCCCATGCGCGGGTCGGGCACGCCGATGACCGCGGCCTCCGCGACGTCCGGGCGCGCCGCGATCATCGCCTCGATCTCAGCCGGGTAGCAGTTGAAGCCCCCGACAATGAACATGTCCTTGGCCCGGTCGGTGATCGCGAGATAGCCGGCGGCGTCGATCACGCCGAGGTCGCCGGTCTTCAGCCAGCCGTCCTCCGTAAAGGTCTCGGCTGTCCGCTCCGGGTCCCCGAAGTAGCCGGACATGACGTTGGGCCCCTGCGCCTGAATCTCGCCCGCCTCCCCGGGCCGAGCGGCCGACCTTCGGGATCGACGGTGCGCATTCGCATGCCGGGCACGACCTGGCCCGATGTCGTCGCGATCCGCTCGACCGTGTCGTCGGCCCGCGCCATGGTGACCAGCGCCGTCGTTTCCGTGAGGCCATAGGCGCTCAGCACGACCGCGACGCCGATCTCCTGACGCAATGTGCGGACGAGATCCGCCGGGATCATGCTCCCGCCGAGCACGATGCTCCGGAGCGAGGTAAGGTCCCGCCCCGTCCGCCGGGCGAGGTCGAGCAGCGTGATGAAGATCGTCGGCGGTCCGCCCATCACGGTGATCCGCTCGGCCTCGATCAGGCGGAGCGCCGCGTCCGCATCGAAGGCCGCCATCGGATACATGGCGGCGCCGGCAAGCGTTGAGACGACGACGCCGGCCTTCCAGCCGAAGGAATGGAACATCGGCGCGACGATCAGGTAGCGATCGCCGGGTCCGATGCCGGCGCGCTCGGCATAGAAGGCGTATGCGCGCGCGATCTGGCCATGCCGGATGACCGCGCCCTTCGGAAAGCCGGTCGTGCCCGAGGTGAAAATGACCTCGGCGACGTCGTCCGGGCCGACCATGCGGCTGGCTTCCCGGACGGCGGCCGCCTCCGCCGGAGCGACCGCCGCCAACATCGCGTCCCAGTCCGATATGCCGCCATCCAGACTTGCTCCCAGCACTGTCTCCAGCGCGGGCGCGTCGATCATCCGCGCGGCCGCCACGTAGTCGACATCCAGGAACGCGTCCGCGGTCAGCAGGACGCGGGCGCCCGCCTTTCGGAGGATGTACTCCGCCTCTGGCGGCTTCAGGCGCGTATTGATGGGCACGACGACGGCGCCGATCAGGGCGGCGCCGAGGCCGGCTTCCACATAGGCCAGGGAATTCGGCAGCCAGAGCGCGAAGCGGTCGCCCTTCCCGAGCCCGAGCCCGCGCAGCACGGCGCCCGCGCGGCAGGCGCGGCCAGCGAGTTCAGCCCAGGTCAGGCGCTGGCGACCGTCGTCGATGGCGCGCGCCGCGCCATGCCGCGCCGCCGTGGCGAACAAGGCCTCTCCGAGCGTGGTTTGACTCATCCCTGGCGCTCCGCTCCTTGCCGGGCCGGCCGCAGCGTCGCCGATCGGCTGCCCGATTGCCAAGAGCGCGCGCATTCCGCGCGCGGCGGCGAGGCGGCAACGGGGACGGAAATTGCGGGGCTATAGGCAAACGCGAAATTTCGTGGCCAAATTCTTTCGCCGTGCCGCGAGGTCCGGCCGTTTCTGTAGTTGAGTACGCCTGACTCGCCCGCCGTTTCAATCGATGCGCGGCCGGCGGCGGCGCTACGGCTGCGGGTCGACGCTCCTTTGGGTTTCAAAAACGGAGAACCGGAATGTTGAAGCGCACGCTGATGGCGCTTGTCGCGACGATGGCGCTTGGCGTCGGGACCGCCTGGGCGGACTACCCCGAACGTCCCATCACGATCATCGTCGGCTTCCCGCCGGGCGGGAACGTCGACATCGCGGCGCGCCAGGCGCAGCCCTTCATGGAGAAGTATCTCGGCGGCAGCATCGCCGTCGTGAACAAGCCGGGCGCCGGCGGCGCCATCGCCTATACCGAGGCGGCGAACGCCAAGCCGGACGGCTACACCCTCGTCATGCTGTCGTTTCCGGGCAACTGGACGCAGCTCTTCGGCGGCAACCCGCGCTACGGCGTCGACAGCTATGACTACATCGGACTTTTGACCGACGAGCCGTTCTCGATCTTCGTGCACGCCGAATCGCCCTTCAAGTCGCTGAAGGACATGGTCGATGCGGCGAAGGCCGACCCGGGCAGCATCACGCTCGCGGGCGCTGGCAGCGGGTCCTCGCCGCACCTGGGCGCGCTGCTTTTCCAGAAGGCGTCCGACGCGCCGATCACCTGGGTTCCGATGCAGGGCTCCGCCAACATGCAGACCGCGGTGCTCGGCAAGCACGTGACCGGCGGCGTGACCACCGTCAGCGTCTCCGTGAAGATGCAGTCGGAGGGTCAGGCGCGCGTGCTCGGATTGATGGCGGGCGAGCGCTGGGAGGAAGCGCCGGACACCCCGACCTTCAACGAGCAGGGCTTCCCGGTCGAGTGGAGCGCCAGCCGCGGCCTCGCCGGGCCGGCCGGCCTGCCGGACGACGTCAAGGCGAAGCTGGTCGACGCGGTGAAGAAAACCTTCGACGACCCGGAGTTCAAGGCGCTCGCCAAGCGCGACAAGCAGATTATCCGCTATCTCGGCCCGGACGCGTTCCGCACCTATGCCGAGAACCAGTACAAGATGCTGGAGGCGATCTGGGCGACCGATCCCTGGCGCTAACCCCTTCCAGAAAAAACAGAAAGCGGGCGCGGAGGAATCGCGCCCGCACAGGAGGAGATGAACGAGATGATCAAGAAGTTCGCCACGCTCGCCGTCGCCGTCATGGCGGCCGCGGGCCTGTTCGCGCCGCCGGCCGCGGCGGAATATCCCGAGAAGCCGATTACGGTGCTGATCGGCTTCCCGCCGGGCGGCAATGTCGACATCACGCTGCGCCACGCGCAGCCCTTCCTCGAGAAATACCTCGGGACGTCGCTCGTGGTGGTCAGCAAGCCGGGCGCCGCCGCAGCCCTGGCATACACCGAGCTCGCGAACGCCACGCCCGACGGCTACACGATCGCGATGACCTCCCTGCCCGGCGGCCTTGGCACGCAGTTCGGCACGGAGCGGCGCTACGACGTCGACAGCTTCGAGTGGATCGCGAATTTCACGGAAGAGCCGTTCACGTTCTTCGTCCATCCGGACTCGCCCTTCAAGACGATGCAGGACCTGCTCGACGCCGCGAAGGCGGACCCGGGCGGGGTCACGCTTGCCGGCGCCGGCTCGTTTGG
>DAINCG010000052.1:13113-15654 GCA_036732525.1 Pseudomonadota bacterium
GGGTCCCCATGCAGGGTTCCGGTCCGATGCGGACGGCGGTGCTCGGCAAGCATGTCGATGCCGGCCTGACGTCGGTCAGCGTCTCGATGATCATGCATGTCGAAAAGCAGGCGCGCGTGCTGGGCATGATGGCGGACGAACGCTGGAGCCTGGTGCCGGACGTGCCGACGCTGAAGGAGCTCGGCTACCCGATCGTCTGGACCGCGAGCCGCGGCCTGAAGGCGCCGGCCGGAACGCCCCCCGAAATCATCGCCAAGCTCGCCGAAGCCTCGCGGAAGACGTTGGAAGACCCGGAATTCCTCGCGATCCTGGAGCGCGAACGCCTCAACCCGAAATACCTCGGGCCGAAGGAATATCTGGAATACGTCAACGCCCAGAACGACGCCCTGAAGCAGCTTTGGGCGGAGCATCCATGGCGCTGAACCATCGCGCGCCGCAACGGGAGACGAGTACGTGAAATTCAGCAACTTCCTGTTTCCCGAAGCGGCGCGCCCCGAGCTCGACCACGCCGTCGTCCACGAGACCCTCGCGGAGGCGAAGCTCTGCGACGAACTCGGCTTCGACGTGGTCTGGCTCGCGGAGCACCATTTCGACGGCAACTGCGCCTATGTCGATCCGATCAGCTTCGCGGCCGCGCTCGCGGCCTGCACCAAGCAGGTGCAGATCGGTTTCGCCGTGGCGCAGATGTCGCTGCACCACCCGATCCGGATGGCGGAGCAGACGTCGCTGATCGACAACATCTCAGAGGGCCGGCTGATTGTCGGCCTCGGCCGCGGCACGGCCTACAACATCTACGACTACCAGGGCTACGGCCTCGACCCGGCCGAAGCGCAGGACCGGCTGATCGAGGCCGAAGAGATCATGATCCGGGCCTGGACCGAGGAGAACCTGGAATACAAGGGGCGGTTCTGGGACGTGAAGCTGCCGCGCCTCCGCCCCGCGCCCTACACCAAGCCGCATCCGTTCATCCTGCGCGCCGCTTCGGGCGAAGCTTCGATGGTGGAACTGGCGCGCGAAGGCCGGCCGTTCATGATGAACGTGCAGTCGCTCGACGTCACGCGGGCCAGGCTCGATCTCTACAAGCGGACGATGCGCGAAGCGGGCTTCGACGCGGCGCATGTCGCCCGCTGCATGGAGGACGTCTGGGTCTGGCGGAACGTTTATGTCGCCGAAACGGACGCCGCGGCGGAGGCGGTCGCCGTGCCCGCCTTCCGGGCGCAGCAGGAACAGCGGGCCCGGATGCGCAACCGCGTCGCCGAGGAGCAGGGTCTGCGCATGAAGCATGAGACCGCGCCCGCCGCGCGCACGACCACCGAACACGCGCTTTTCGCCGGTTCGCCCGCGACGGTCGCGGCCAAGCTGAAGGAGATCGCGGCGCTCGGCGTCGGCGGCGTCATCATCCAATTCCGTCTCGGCCCGATGTCATGGGCCGAGACGGAGAAGAGCATTCGCCTGTTCGCCGAAGCGGTCGCGCCGGAACTGCAAGCGGCGCAGCGGAGCGCGCTCGCATGACGCTGAACCTCAAGGAGACCCTGTCCGCGGCGGCGCTGCTCGCGCTCGCGCTCTTCGCCTGGGTCGAGGCGGGGTCTTTCGCCGAGGAAGCCCGGGTGTTCCCGCGGCTCGTGGCGGCCATCATGGGCGTGCTCGCCGCCGCCATGCTGGCGCGGAGCTTCTTCGCCAGCGAGGCCGATCGGGAACGCAGCTTCTTCAAGAGCTTCCGCTACTTCCTGCTCTGCCTCGCGCTGATCGCGGGCTATGTCTATTCGACCTCCCTGCTCGGCTACTTCACCGCGAGCGCGGTCTTCATACCGGCGTTCGCACTGCTGCTCGGCCTCAGGCGGCCGGTCGTCATCATCGCCTCCACCGTCGGCTTCGTCGTGCTCGCGCATCTCGTCTTCGTCGAGGCGTTCGAGCGGCCGCTGCCGACAGAATTTTTCCTGCGCCAGTGACCGTGCGTTCGCCACGCAAGATTTCTTTGGGATAAGAGAGCCTTGGAAGACGTCATTGCCGCCCTCGCCCATGCGCTGATCACCGTTCTCTCCTGGCAGAACGTGCTGGCGATGATGTTCGCCACACTTTGCGGCGTCGTCATCGGCGCCCTGCCGGGATTGAGCGCAACGATCGGCATTTCGGTGTTGATCCCGCTGACCTTCGGCATGGATCCGTCAGTCGCGCTCGGCATGATGGCGGGCATCTACAACGGTTCGATGTACGGCGGCGCGATCCCGGCCGTGCTGCTGCGCATCCCGGGGACCCCATCGGCGATCGTCACCACCTTCGACGGCTATCCGATGGCGCAGCAGGGGAAATCCGGCGCGGCGCTGAAGATCGCCTGCATGTCGTCCGCGATCGGCGGCATGGTCAGCGCCATCGCCCTGATGACGCTGGCGCCGCCGCTGTCGCTGGTCACGCTCGCCTTCGGCCCGACGGAGTATTTCTGGGTCGCCGTTTTCGGGCTTGCGTCGGTCTCCGTCCTGCTCGGCAAGGACCCGATCAAGGGCGCGCTCAGCGCGACGTTCGGCCTTCTGATCGGCACGCTCG
>DAINCG010000053.1:0-1492 GCA_036732525.1 Pseudomonadota bacterium
CATAGGCCGCGTCATACATGTCCGTCAGCCCGCGCACGCGGGGGTCGGCGGCTTCCAATTGCATCGCCCTCTCCCGGTCGTTCAGGTGGCAGAAGGCGGCGAACAGGGTGAAGGGCGGGTTAACCGGTCAGCCGGCGCCGGCGAACGGGTCGACGACGTCGACCTCGAGACCGGCGAAATGGCGCACGTTCCGCGTCGCGATCCGGGCGCCGTGCACATCCGCGATGGCGGCGATCATCAAATCCGCCATGCCGCTCCGCCTGCCGCGCCGGCTGAGGGCCGCCGCGAATTCCGCGTATCTCGCGGCAGCCGGACGGTCGAAAGCCAGAATCCGACCGCCAAGCTCCTCGTCGAGGAGGCCATCGATGTCCGCTGAAAGCGCAGTTCGCCGACGTCCGGCCGGCAATGCGGCGACGCCGTATCGGAGCTCCGCTTCCGTGATCGCCGTCGTCGTCAGCAGTTCGCCTTCGGTCGTCGCGATCCAGGTCAGAACCGCCGGGCTTGGCCTGGGTTTCATCAACTCCGAAAGGACATTCGTGTCGAGGACGATCATTCGTCGAATTCGATCGGCGGCGGCAGCGGCTCCCGTTCGGGAAGTTCAAGATCGATGCCGTCATACTTCTCGAACCGCGCACGCACTGCGTCAGCGAACGCCTGCCCGGATAGTCGGGGCGCGCCGACGACGCCCGCCTGCAGGATCGCGCGGGCTTCGGCTTCCATGGAACGCCCGTGGCGCGCCGCCTGAATGCGCAGCCGGTCGCGGACGCCGTCGTCGAGATTTCGGATCGTGAGCGTCGCCATGGGAAGCCGCCTGCATTGACTGCAATGCTAGCAATCTAGGGCGAAGGCGCGTGCGTGGCAAATTCTCGCGCGCGGACGTTGAATTCCATTGACGCTGGCCCGGACTCGTCGCCAGATATTTCGCGGCGCTGCTTGCGCCTTCCAGGAGGCTTGAGGTGACGATACGTCGGGCGCGCTCGGCGAATGTCCGCGAGACCGGTCGGTCCCGCGGGACGGGTCGACCTGCCCCCATCGTCCACATCCGAAGCATCGACCCCGCCGCGCCGGACGGCGCCTGGAGCGTCGCGTCCTGGCGGACGCTGTTCCATGCCGCGGCGCGCGCCGTCGGCCGGCGCGCCCGTTTCAAGGCGCTGCACGATTTCGAGGCGACGGGTCCGCCGCCGGCCGGCTGACCGCTCCGGCGGCCCACGGAATCGCTTACGCCAATGCCCCGGCGCCGTCCAATGACCGCCCGCGGGCCTCTAAGGTCATCCCGACAATGGAAGAGTTTCTCGGTCTTATCGTCTTCGGCGCGACGGCGCTCGCCTTCGCGCTCTTCGCGCCCTTCTTCCGCCGCCAGCCCAAGGACGGCCGTGTCGACAGCTGGGCGCTGCCCGAGCTGTTCGCCGTCGCCCTGGTCCTTGGCTTCGCCATCAGCGTCTCGCTGATCGGCAGCCAACTGATCGCCGCCTGGCAGAGCCACCTGACGCCG
>DAINCG010000053.1:1531-7767 GCA_036732525.1 Pseudomonadota bacterium
GGCGTCATCGTCATCACTCCCCTCGCCGTCCGCCTGGCTCGCGCGCGCGAACGCGGCCGCGGGAAGGCCGCCGCGTAGGTCGTCCCTACGCCGCCCGCAGCCGGGCCAACGCCGCCGCGAGCTTTTCCTGTTGCAGAGCGAAGCCGGCGCGGCGGTCGCGGTTTTCTTCGACGACTTCGGGCGGCGCCTTGGCCGTGAAGTTCGGGTTCGCGAGGCGCTTGTCGATGCCCGCGATCTCCTTCTCGACCTTGGCGATCTCCTTCTCCAGGCGCTGGCGCTCCTCGGCGAGGTCGATGACGTCGCCGAGCGGCAGCGCCACCGTCGTCTCGTCGACGACGACCTGAACGGCGCCCTTGGGCGGCGTGGCGTCGGTTCGGATCGTCTCCAGGCGCGCCAGACGCTTCACCGGCTCGTCATTGCGCGCGAGCCGGGCGAGCGTCTCCGCCGACGCGCCGGAGAGGAAGGCTTCGAGGCGGGCGCCCGGCGGGACGTTGCATTCCGCGCGGACGGCGCGGATCTGGGAAACGAAGCGGATCGCCCAGTCGATTTCCGCCTCGGCATCGGGCGCGGCCAGGTGCGGCTCGGCGTCCGGCCAGTCGGCCGTCATCAGGCCGCCTTCGGGCGCGAGGGCGCGCTGCGTGGCGATCTCTTCCGTCAGGAACGGCATGATTGGGTGCAACAGGCGCATCAGCCGGGCGAGCGTCCAGGCGATGGTCTTCCGGGTCTCGTCCGCAGCATCCCGGTCGTCGCCCGATAGGATTGGCTTCGCGAACTCCAGCTGCCAGTCGCAGAACGACCCCCAGGTGAACTGGTAGAGCGCGGCCGCCGCGTCGTTGAAGCGGTAGCCTTCGATCGCGGCCGTCACATCGTCGCGAAGCTGCGCGGTCTTGGCGACGATCCATTTGTTCAGCGTGACCTTGCAAGCCGCCGGATCGAACGCCGGGTCGAGCTTGCAGTCGTGGAATTCGGTGAAACGCGCCGCGTTCCAGAGCTTGGTCGCGAAGTTCCGGTAGCCCTCGACCCGGCTCGCGGCGAGCTTGATGTCGCGGCCTTGGGCGGCCATGGCGGCGAGCGTGAAGCGCACCGCGTCCGCGCCATATTGGTCCATCAGCTCCAGGGGATCGATGACGTTCCCCTTCGACTTGGACATCTTCTGGCCCTTCTCGTCCCGGACCAGAGCGTGGATGTAGACGGTGCGGAACGGCACGTCGCCCATGAAGTGCATGCCCAGCATCATCATCCGGGCGACCCAGAAAAAGATGATGTCGAAGCCGGTGACCAGCACGTCGCCCGGATAATACTTCTCAAGCTCCGGCGTCTCTTCCGGCCAGCCGAGCGTCGAGAACGGCCAGAGGCCGGAGGAGAACCAGGTGTCGAGCACGTCCGGGTCCTGCTCCAGCGCCACGTCCTTGCCGTAGTGCGCCTTCGCCTTGGCGGCGGCCGCCGCCTCGTCCTCCGCGACGAAGATCTCGCCGTCGGGGCCGTACCAGGCCGGAATGCGATGGCCCCACCAGAGCTGGCGCGAGATGCACCAGGGCTGGATGTTGCGCATCCATTCGAAATAGGTCTTCGCCCAGTTCTCCGGCACGAACTTGGTGCGGCCGGTCTCGACCGCCTCGATCGCCGGCTTGGCCAGCGTCGCGGCGTCGACGTACCACTGCTCGGTCAGATAGGGCTCGATCGGCACGCCGCCCCGGTCGCCATAGGGCACCATGTGCACGTGATCCTCGACCTTCTCCAGAAGGCCGAGCGCGTCCAGGTCCTCGACGACGGCCTTCCGCGCCTCGAACCGATCCATGCCTTGGTACTTCTCCGGCGCGTTCTCGTTGATGCGCGCCTGACGGTCGAGGATATTGATGGTCTCTAGGTCATGCCGCCGGCCGACCTCGAAGTCGTTGAAGTCGTGCGCCGGCGTCATCTTGACCGCGCCCGAGCCCGCTTCCGGGTCGGCGTAGTCGTCGGCGACGATCGGGATGCGGCGGCCGACCAGCGGCAGCACGCAGTGCTTGCCAACGAGCCGCTTGTAGCGCTCGTCCTCCGGGTTCACGGCGACGCCGGTGTCGCCCAGCATCGTCTCCGGCCGGGTCGTCGCGACGACGATATAGCCGTCCTCACCCTCGATCGGATAGCGGAAGTGCCAGAGCTTGCCGTTGACCTCCGTCGGCTGGACTTCGAGGTCGGAGATCGCGGTCTCCAGCTTCGGGTCCCAGTTGACGAGGCGCTGGTCCTTGTAGATCAGTCCCTGGTCATAGAGATCGATGAAGACCTTTTTGACGGCGGCGGAGAGGCCCTCGTCCATTGTGAAGCGCTCGCGCGCCCAGTCGGCCGAGGCGCCGAGGCGCTTCAACTGAGTCAGGATCGTGCCGCCCGACTCCGCCTTCCATTCCCAGACCCGCTCCTCGAACTTGTCGCGGCCGAGCGTGCGGCGGTCGGTCCCCTCCTCCGCCAGCATCCGCTCCACGACCATCTGGGTGGCGATGCCGGCGTGGTCGGTGCCCGGCTGCCAGAGCGTGTCCTTGCCGGTCATCCGCGAATAGCGGATCAGCACGTCCTGCAGCGTAAAGGTCAGCGCATGGCCCATGTGCAGGCTGCCGGTGACGTTCGGCGGCGGCATCATGATGACGTAGGGCGCCGTGTTCCGCGCGGGGTCGGCGACGAAGCCGCCGCCGGCTTCCCAGGCGTCGAAACGGCCGGCCTCTGCGGCCTTCGGATCGTAGGTCTTTGCGAGCGGCATCTTAAGGGTCGTCCCGGAAACGCGACGGCGCCCAGCCGGGACGCCGCCGCTCGATCATGGGCTGGAAGTGCGGAAGAGGGATACCGGAAGACGGGGCGGAATCAACCCGCACGCGCCCGAAGGCGCGCCATTCCGGCCGATCAGTCCCGATTCTGGTTCTGCAGCCGCTGAATTTCCTCGCGGACGAGGTTCTCGACCATGCTCGGCAGGTGGACGTCGAGCCATTGCTTCAGCATCGGCCGCAACAGTTCCTTGATCAGGCCCTCGACCGAGTTGCCGTCGCCGACGCTCATCTCGCTGCGCACGGCCTGACTGCTGCGCAGCGCGGCCAAAGCGGAAGCCGACAGCGCGGCGGCCTCCGGCGAAAGCAGGCCGGCGTCGCGCGCGGCCGCCGCTGTCGGCGTCGGCTCCGGCGTCGGCTCGGCAGGTTGCGGCGCGGCGGCCGGTTCATCCTCGAAATCGTCCGCCATCACACTGTCCGGCTCCGGATCCGGCGCGAAATCCAGATCGAGCGCATCGTCGTCGTCCGCCGTCGTCGCAAAGGCGTCGTCCTCGGTTTCTGTCGCCGCCATCACCATCTCAGGCTCGGGCGCTTCCGCCTGATCGAGATCGACGACCGCGTCCTGCTCGTCCTGGAACTCCAGCTCGACCTCGTCCTCAGCGGCGAAATCGACCGCATCTTCCGGCTCTTCCGCCGCGCGGTCAGGTTCTTCGGGAGCCGCCGGCGCAGCCGCGGTTTCCTTCGGCGTGTGCGGCGGGCTGTCTTCCAGCGGCGCGCCGAGGTCGAGGATGTCATCGTCGCCCGCGTCATCGCGATCGGCGGCGGCTTCGGCCGCGCGCGCATCGTCGTCGTCGTCTTCGGAGATGATCTTGCGGATCGACGCAAGAATCTCCTCCATCGACTGTTCCCCGGTCTCGGGCTTGTCTTTTTCGTCAGCCATGTCGGATCGGCTCCCGGACGCGTCGGCGCGCCGACGCTTCCTAGTTCTTCGGCTCCGTACCGAACCACTGATCGCGCACCCGGTTGTAGTAGCCGGTCGGATCGTAGGTCGGCACGTCGAGGGCGAGGCCGCCCGCGGTCAGCCCGCCGACCGCCGCAATCAGGTTGAAGACGGCGACATATTCGTCCCGGCGCGCGCGGACGAGATTGACCCGGCTGTCGAGCAGTTCCTGTTCGGCGTCCAGGATGTCGAGAACGGTCCGGGTCCCGACCAGGGCTTCCTGCTGCACGCCTTCAAGCGCGATTTCGTTGGCGCGGATTTCGCTTTCGAGCGAATCGATGCGCGCCCGGTTGGCGACAAGTTGCTCCCAGGCCTGCGTCGCCTGCTCGATCGCCTGGCGGCGCGCGCTTTCGATCTGCTGCAGGCGCTGCGACTCAAGCTGCTTCGCCGCGCGGACGCGCGAATAGACCGAGCCCGACTGGTAGAGCGGCACGGTGAGATCGACCGTCGCCTGGGCCGAGAAGGTCTCGTCGATGGTGCGGCTCGTGTCGTAGGACTGCTGCACCTGACCGTTCAGGGACACCGTCGGATAAAGCTCGCCGCGGATCAGGTCGACGGTGTTCCGGGCCGAATCGTGCAGCCCGATCGCCTGCAGCACCACCGGGTTGGCCCGCGCGGCAAGGTCCGTCGCCGCTTCAAGGTTCTCGGGCGCGCCGGCGAGATTGGCCGGCGGCTCCAACATGCCCGGGGGCTCCCCCACCTGCCGTGCATAGGCCGCCCTCGAAGTTTCGAGATTGCCTTCGGCCGACTTCAAATCCGCCTGCGCCCGCGCCACGCGCGATTCCGCCTGGGCGACGTCGGTCCGCGTGACTTCGCCGACGCTGAAACGGTCCTGCGTCGCTTGCAGCTGCCGCTCCAGCACGCGGACGTTGTTCTCGTTCAGGCCGACGACCGCCTGGTCGCGCAGCACGTCCATATAGGCCTGGCCGACGGCCAGCATCACCTGCTGTTCGACGTTCATGAGATTGGCGCGGCCGGCCAGAACCTCGGCCTCGGCGCGGGCGACGTCCGCCTCCGTCCGGCCGCCGCGATAGATCGGCTGGCTGACTTGGCCCGTGATCGAAGACGGGAACAGCGTGTCCGTATCGTTGCCGAAGGCGCTCTCCTGATCGACATACTGAATGCCGGTCTGGCCGTTGATCGAGACGGTCGGGCGCCAGCCGGACCGCGCCTGGGGCACGCCTTCGTCCGTCGTCCGCAGGGCGGCGCGCTCGGCTGCGATGGTCGGGTTGCTGGCATAGGCCTTGGACCAGGCGTCCTGCAACGTCTCCGCCGTCGCGCCGGCCGGCCAGGACGCGGCGGCCAACGCGATGGCCGAACACACCGCGGCGGCCGCGCGAACGGAATGGAATTTCCTCATCGGTTCGACTGCTCCGATCACCTAAAGAACAAAAGCCGGCGCGCGCTTGAAGCCCGGCAGAACCGGGGTCGAGCCGTCGAATTCGGCGTGGATCGAGAAGCGGCCGCCCCGCTTCGTATAGACCACGCCACGCTGGATGCCGTTCGGTTCGACCTGCATCGCCACCAGACGGCCGCCCTCGCCGAGTTGATCCAGCAATGCGTCCGGCCGGACTTCGATGGCCCCTTCCAGAAGGATCACGTCATAGGGCGCCTGCGATGGCCAGCCTTCGGTCAACGGCCCCGTTTCGACCACCACGTTGTCGGCCGCCGCCGCGCTCAGCGCCGTCGTCGCGGCGCCCGCCAGCGTTTCGTCTTCCTCCAGAGCCACGACCGCGCTCGCGAGGCGGCCGAGCACGGCCGCGCCGTAGCCCATGCCGGCGCCCACATCCAGCGCCAGGTCGTCGGGTCCGACGGCCGCCAGCTGCGCCAAACGGCCGAACAGCATCGGCTCCATCAGCCAGCGGCCGGGGGCCAGCTGCAGGTCCTCGTCCGCATAGGCGACGCCGCGTTTGGCGCTGGGCACGAAATCCTCGCGCGGGACCGCCCGCATCGCGTCCGTCACCTTGATATCGAGCACCTTGTTCGGTCGAAGCTGATTTTCGACCATCTTCGTGCGCGCGACCTCGAAATCGGCCATGTCTCGTCTACCCGTCCCCTGACGAACGTTCCGATGAACACCCTGGCGAAGGTCGGGGGAAACGCCCCGGCGAACGCCTTGAATATCAAAGCCGGACACTACCCCCGAACGCAGCGGTTCGAAAGCCTTCTATAGCAGTCGCCCCGCGGCGGTCATCGTGGGACGCGTCTTGACCGGCCGATGCGCCGCCCCTATCACTCTCGTCCGCCGACGTGGCGGTGCGGTGGCAGAGTGGTTATGCAGAGGCCTGCAAAGCCTCGTACAGCGGTTCGATTCCGCTCCGCACCTCCAGGCTCCAGGTTATGCTCGGCTTTTAGTCTTGGCTTTACCGGGGGCAGGTTAAGACATCGGGGCGCGACGGAATTTCCGTCTCGTCATGAGAGATCGGCCTTGCTATAAGGCCGGCATGGTCCGCGGTAGCTCAGTGGTAGAGCAATCGGCTGTTAACCGATCGGTCGTAGGT
>DAINCG010000053.1:7777-8030 GCA_036732525.1 Pseudomonadota bacterium
CCCTTAAAAATCAAACTGCTGACGCCTTTTCGACACGCGTTCGCGTCCGCCTGCGGCGCGTGCTAGCCTCCTTGTCATAGCGGACGCGCGGACGCGTCGCGTTCAACCGGCGATTGGGGGTTCGGATGGGCGTCGAGGCAGTCGTCGAGAAGGTCGCCCGCGCGCGGATCGACGCATCCGCGGCGGCCATCGGGTTTGCGTTGCGCATGGCGGCCTCGGGCAATCCCCTGGCGGCCGAGCCCGACGCCGAACG
>DAINCG010000053.1:8092-14695 GCA_036732525.1 Pseudomonadota bacterium
CCGCCGGCGGTAGCGCTATCTCAGGCTTTGAGAGCGGCGCCGTTCGCCCGACGCCGACCACCGGCGATCGCCGCGAGAAAGTCTGGGGCGACACCACTGACTTTGTCAGCGTCGCCTTCCTGGAGCGCGGCGCATTGGTGGCCCGGTCCGTCGGACGCGTCGCCTTCCGCAACGGACGGCCGCTCGGCACCGGCGTCCTGATCGGCGACGGCCTTTTCATGACCAACCACCATGTCGTCGGGGCGCCCGAGGCGGCGCGGGAACTGCTGCTCGAGTTCGACTACGAGCGCGACATGGACGGCCGCCTGAAGACGGTCACGCGGTTCGCGATCGACGCCGCCTTGTTCCTGACCGATCCGGTCGAAGGCCTGGACTTCACCATCTTCGCGGTCGGCCCCAGATTCGATGGCCCGGGCGCGCTCGGCGAGTTCGGCGCGTCGCCGCTGTCCGATGCGGCCGACAAGCACATGCTTGGCGAGTTCGCCAATATCGTCCAGCACCCCAAGGGCCGCTTCAAGGAAGTTGTCCTGCGCGAAAACCGCCTGGTCAACCGGTTCGACGACGCGCTGCATTACGTCGCCGACACCGAGCCAGGTTCGTCCGGCTCCCCCGTCTACAACAGCGAATGGCGGCTGATCGCGCTGCACCACTGGGGCGGCCCGTGGATCGACGGCCGCGGCGGCGCGGTCGAGATCAACGAAGGCATTCGGATCAGTTCCATCGTCCGTGCGCTCCGGGACCGCATGCCGGGGCTTTCGCCGGACATCGGCCCCAGATTCGCCAGGGCGCTCGCCCTCGCCGAAAAGACGACGATCACCCCACGTCCCGCACCGCCGCGGCCGGCCGTCGAAGCCGCGGCCCGGGCGAGCGCGCCCAGCGTCGGCGACGACGGGACGGTCACCTGGACGATCCCGCTCGAAGTCTCGGTTCGCCTGCCGCTCGCGGCGACGGCGCCCGCAAGCGCCCCGAGGATCGTCAACGAAGCGGAGCAGTTTCGGGACCGGGACGGCTACGATCCGAACTTCCTGCCCGGCTTCAGCATCCCGCTGCCGGTTCCGGGCCCCGGACCCATGGCCGACGTCGCGCGCTTGAAGTCGCCGCCGCCGGGCGCCCTGCCCTATGAGCTGAAATACCGCCATTTCAGCGTCGTCATGAACGGCAGGCGCCGGCTCGCGCTCTTCACGGCCTGCGTGATCGACGGGGCGACCGCCAAGAGCGTGACGCGCACGACCCGGGTCGTGACCGACTTCAACGGCGAGAGCCTGGAGGGGGCCGAAGGCGACAGTTGGGCGCACGACCCGCGCATCCGCCGCGACGCCTATTCCGGCGACGAGATCTACGAACGGCAGAACATCCCGGGCTTCCCGCGCAACACCGGCGCCCGGCAGGCGCGTATGTTCCAGAAGGGCCACCTCGTCCGCCGGCTCAATCCCGCCTGGGGCGACGACGCGACGGCGCTGGAGGCGGAGGCCGACACCTTCTACTGGACCAACGCGGCGCCCCAGGTCGGGTTCTTCAACCAGGGCCGCGCCGATCCGAACCAGCCCGGCACGGGCCAGGGCAAGCTCTGGCGGGTGATCGAGGACTACATCCTGGAGAACGCCGCGGCGGAGGACCTGCGCGTCGTCTCCTTCACCGGACCGATCTTCCGCGACGACGATCGGGCCTACCGTCACATTCAGATCCCGGCGCGCTTCTTCAAGGTGACCGTCTGGGTCGAGGCCGGGACGCTGAAAGCGCTCGCGCTGATCGCCGATCAGGCCCAAGTGATCGACGCCTGGCCCGAGAACCTCGACGCCGCCGAAGCGGCCGGCGAGGCCTTCCTGGACCCCGACCAACTGGACCGGGTGCAGGATTTCCTGTCGACGGTGGCGGACATCGAGGCGCTGACCGAGATCGATTTCGGTCCGCTCGTGCGCAGCGCCGACATGCGTGCGGGCTCCGGGACGGAGCCCGCCGCTCCGGACGACGCGCCGCCGGTCGGCGGCGGCGGGCGGCGACTGCGCGGCGCGCTCGCAGAGCCCGACGGCCCGGCGGACGATCTCGCCCGCATCCGCGGGATCGGCCCCGCGCTGCACAGCCTGCTGAACGCGAACGGCGTCTTCCATTTCCGCCAGATCGCGGCCTGGACGCCGGACGACATCGCCGTCGTCGACGGCTTCCTCAAGTTCCGCGGACGTGTCGTCCGGGACGATTGGGTCGGTCAGGCGAAACGGCTGACCGGCGGCGCCTGATTTCCCCAAACCGCATCTGCTGACAAGCGTTTGGCGCTCAGGCATGCTGCCGGCGAAGAGGTGAATCGCGGATGTTGCACGAAGAAGAGGTCGCACAGGCCAAGCGCCTGATGCAGTACATCGACGCCGGCGCCGGAACGGCCGCGCCCGAACTCTATTGCAACCCGGTCGAGGACTACGTGTCTGAGGCCCAGAGGGAGATGGAGGCGCGTCGGCTGTTCCGCGACCGCCCGCTTGTCCTCGCCGCGTCGGCCCAGTTGCCGGGGCCGAACACGTTCCTGGCGCACGACCTGTCCGGCCAGCCGATCCTGCTGACGCGGGACTCCGAGGGAAAGGCGCGGGCGTTCCTGAACGTCTGCCGCCATCGCGGCGCACGCGTCGCGGAAGGCTGCGGCGTGACGAAGCGCTTCGTCTGCCCCTATCACGCCTGGACCTACGCGACCGACGGCCGCCTCGCCGCCCGTCCCGACGAGGAGTCCTTCGCCGGCATGGACCGGGCGACGCACGGGCTGACGGAACTGCCCTGCGTCGAGCGCTACGGTCTGATCTTCGCCCGGCCCGCGCCCGGCGCCGGCTTCGACGTCGATGCGCTGCTCGGCGGGCTCGCGCCCGAACTCGAAGCCTACGGCCTCGACCGGTTCGTGCACTTCAAATCCTATGACAGCGAATGGGGCCTCAACTGGAAGCTCGGCATCGATACATTCCTGGAATCTTATCATTTCAACGTGTTGCACAGTAAATCCATTCACCCGATCTTCCATGCGAACATCGCGTCGTTCACGCCGTTCGGCGAGTGCCTCCGCATTCTCTATCCGCGCCGTTCGATCGCGGAGCTGAAGTCAGCCCCGGAAGCCGACTGGAACCTGCCGCGCCACGTCGCCGGCGTTTACGTGCTCTTCCCGAACACCGTGCTGGTCTGGCAGGGCGAGCATGCGGAGGTCTGGCATGCGTTTCCGGAGGGCGTCGACCGCGTGAAATTCCGCGTGACCCTGCTGATCCCCGAACCGGCTGAGACCGAGGCGGCGATCCAACACTGGGACAAGAACCTGGAACTCCTGCTGCGCACGGTCGAGGAAGAGGATTTCCCGGTCGGCGAAGGCGTACAGCAAAGCTTCCGGTCGGGCGCGCAGCCGCACATCGTCTTCGGACGCAACGAGCCGGCGCTGCAGCATTTCCATCGCGTGACGCGCGCCGCGCTCGGCCTGCCGCCGGTCGCCGCCATGGAGGCCGCCGCATGAGCAAGCCACGTCTCAGGCTGCTGGAGCCGGCGGAATGGCCGCAGGACATGCAGTCGGCCGCCGAGGGGCCGCTCGGCGCGCTCAACGTCATGAAGGCGCTGATGCACCACCCGGACCTGTTTCGGCGCTGGTCCGTGCTCGCCAATCATTTCCTCTATAAGAGCGCGCTGACGGTGAAGGCGCGCGAAATCCTGATCCTCCGCGTCGCATGGCTGACGGACTGCGAGTACGAGTGGTCGCAGCATGTCGTCATGTCGGCGAAGGAATGCGGCTTCGAAGACGCCGATTTCGCCGCCATTCAGGCGGGCGCGGGCGATCCTCGCTGGTCGCCCGCGAACCAGGCGCTGCTCCGCATCGTCGACGCCCTGATCGCGGGACCATCGATTTCCGAACATGAATGGGACCATCTCGCCGATCACTGGGACGAGAAGCAGTGCATCGACGCGATCGCGCTTGTCGGCAACTACGTCACGCTGGCGATGGCGCTGAACGCGCTCGCCGTCCCGCCAGATCCGGGCTACCCCGGCTTCGACGCGTCGACGCCGGCCCGTCCGAAACATCGCCTGAGCACGGCGCAGCCGACGCCGCCGCATCCGCCGGCGCGCCTTGCGCCGCTGACGGCGGCCGACATGACCCGCGAGGTGCGGGAACTGCTATCGAAGGCGCGCGGCAAGCTGCCGACGGTCAACGTGATCGACACGGTCGCGCGCCATCCGGACTTCCTGCGGCGCTGGATGCCGTTCTTCAATCACTGCCTGCACAAGCAGACGCTCGACCTGCGCCAGCGGGAACTTGTGATCCTGCGCACCGGCTGGCTTGCCGGGTCGTCCTACGAGTGGGCGCAGCATGTGCCGATCGCGCTCGACCGCGGCGTGACGCCCGACGAGGTCGAAGCGATCCCCGAAGGTCCGCATCACGAAATCTGGCGGGGCACGGACAAGGCGCTGCTTGAGACCGTGGACGCGCTGATGGCGCGCTTCACCCTGGACGACGCCGAATGGCGAGTCCTGGCGACACACGTTACGCCGCCGAAGGCGCTGGACGCGATCTTCACGGTCGGCCAGTACCGCCTCGTCGCCGGCCTGCTTCGCGGCCTCAACGTCCAGCACGACGGCTATCTGCGCTTCCCGCCGCCGCTGGTCTGAACATCAGCCCGGGGGATGAACCTTGGCCCAGTGTCGGGCGATTTCGACGCGCGGCGCGATCCAGACGTCCGGCTGCGCCTGCACGTAGTCGAGGAAGCGCTTCAGGCCCATCGCGCGCGCCGGCTGGCCGATCAGGCGCATGTGCAGGCCGACGTTCATCATCTTCGGCTGCTGGGCGCCTTCCTCGTAGAGCATGTCGAAGGCGTCCTTCCGGAACTCGAAGAACTGAACGCCGTTCGCGACGTTGCCCCGCGTCATCTGCCCGTCATTATTGGTGAGGCTATAAGGCACGACGAGATGGTCCTGACCGCTTTGCTTAACCCAATACGGCAGGTCATCGTTATACGCATCTGAATCATATAGAAACCCGCCATGCTCGACGACGAGGCGACGGGTGTTCTCGCTCGGCCCGTAGCGGCAATACCAGCCGTCCGGCTTCTTGCCGAGCGTCTTCTCGAGCGACGCGACCGCCTTGGCGATCTGCTCGCGCTCCTCCGCCTCCGTCAGCTTGAAGTGCTCGATCCAGCGATAGCCATGGCAGCAGACGTCGAGGCCCGCGGCGCGGATCGCCTCCGCCGCCGGCGGATTGCGTTCGATCGCAAGCGCGCAGGCGAACACCGTGTAGGGCAGCCCCCGCTCCTGGAACAGGCGATGCAGGCGCCAGAAGCCCGCGCGGGCGCCGTATTCGAACATGCTCTCGGCCGCGAGGTCCCGCCGGTCGATCGGAACGGGCGAGGCTGGCGAATCGGTATGGCCGACCTCTGACTTCCCGTCGCCGTCGAGCTGGTTCGGCTCCGAGCCCTCCTCGAAGTTGATGACGAAGTTGAGCGCCAAACGCGCCCCGCCCGGCCATTGCGGGTTGGGCGGCCGGCCGCCATAGCCGATGAAATCGCGTGGGCGGTCGGTCATCAGTGCTGCTCCCTCAAAGGTCCGAGGCATCATAGCCCGAAGCCCGCCTTGCCCCGAACGGCCACGGCCCTGCACAATCGCCGCAACAGCGTTCCACAATCGAAAGGCCGCACATGCGCCTCGGACTCTTCGCGATGCCGCTGCATCGCCCGGAAAAGCCCTACGCCCAGGCTCTCGCCGAAGATCGCGAGCTGATCCTGATGGCCGACAAGCTCGGCTTCCACGAAGCCTGGATCGGCGAGCATTTTACCTCGAAGGTCGAGCAGATCCCCTCGGCGATGCTGTTCTTCGCGAGCCTGATTTCCGAAACGACGCAGATCCGCTTCGGCACCGGCGTCGTCAACCTGCCGCATCACCATCCGGGCATCGTCGCGGCCGAAGCCGCGATGTTCGATCAGCTTTCCGGCGGCCGGCTGATGCTCGGCGTCGGGCCGGGCGGCTTGATCTCGGACGCGGAGTTCTTCGGCGAAACGGACATGGGCGCGCGTAACCGGACAGCGTTGGCCTATGTCGACGCGATCCAAAAGCTCTGGGCGACCGACGACGTCTTCGAGATCGAGGCGGCCGGCCTGAAAATGACCAACAAGACGACGCACTGGCCGCGACACGGCTTGGGGCTCCTGCCGAAGCCCGTGCAGCAGCCGCATCCGCCCTTCGCCATGGCCATGGTCTCGGCCCGCTCGGGCGCGGCGTCGGTTTGCGCGGAACGGGACTTCATCCCGATCTCCGCCAACTTTGTTTCGGAAGACGACGTCATCGCCCAGTGGCAGACCTACGCCGAAGCGCGCGAGAAGCTCGGCAAGCCGGCCGACCCCGCCGTCTGGCGCGTCGCCCGCAACATCCTGGTGACGGAGTCCGACGCCGAAGCCAAGGCGATCATGGACGACCCGGACGGCGATTTCGCCTTCTACTTCCGCTATCTCCGCTCGCTCCGGAACATGGACGACTTGGAAGCGATGCGCGACGAGCCGGCCGAGGCGATGAACGCCCGCCTCGGCGTCCCGGACGCCATCCGGGATTGCGTCATCGCCGGATCGGCGGAAAAGCGCAAGTCTGGGGGAGGGGTGGAGAACTTCC